>JAZSAR010000120.1:0-3117 GCA_045601965.1 Clostridia bacterium | reverse complement strand
ACCGTTGCAACGATAACAACCGCATCGGGTGTCAAGCCTGCCATACGGCACTTTATATCAAGGAATTTTTCTGCACCGAGGTCAGCGCCGAAGCCTGCCTCTGTTACCGTGTAGTCACCCATCTTAAGCGCAAGCTTTGTAGCCATTACGCTGTTACAGCCGTGAGCGATATTTGCAAAGGGTCCGCCGTGTACAAATGCGGGAGTTCCCTCAAGCGTCTGAACAAGGTTAGGCTTTATTGCATCCTTTAAAAGTGCTGTCATAGCACCTGCCGCCTTAAGGTCTCCTGCCGTTACGGGCTTATTATCAT
Source organism: Clostridia bacterium (assembly GCA_045601965.1). Lineage (GTDB taxonomy): Bacteria > Bacillota > Clostridia > CAKSNL01 > HGM11501 > HGM11501. Next base: position 2,807 of record JAZSAR010000120.1, on the reverse strand, counting down.
AGGTATAGCCTACGATAATTCTCGAAAGTCTTTCCTTAAGGTCTGTGATAGAGGAAGACAGGCAAAGCACAGCCATAATTTCGCTGGCAACGGTGATGTCAAAGCCGTCTTCTCTGGGTGTTCCGTTTGCCTTGCCGCCCATACCGTCAACGATGAAACGAAGCTGACGGTCGTTCATATCAACGCAGCGCTTCCAGGTGATTCTTCTGGGATCGATTCCGAGAACGTTACCCTGCTGAATGTGGTTATCAAGCATTGCTGCAAGAAGATTGTTTGCCGCACCGATTGCGTGGAAGTCACCTGTGAAATGAAGGTTTATATCCTCCATAGGTACAACCTGGGCATAGCCGCCGCCTGCCGCACCGCCTTTAACGCCGAATACGGGACCTAAGGAGGGTTCACGAAGAGCAACGGTTACGTCCTTTCCGATTCTTGAAAGTCCGTCAGCAAGGCCGATGGTTGTGGTGGTTTTACCCTCGCCCGCAGGTGTGGGTGTAATTGCGGTAACCAAAATAAGCTTACCGTCTTTCTTATCCGTCTCGCTTATTAAAGCGGGATCGATTTTTGCCTTATAACGACCGTAGGTTTCAAGATATTTCTCATCAACATGAGCTCTTTCTGCAATTTTTGTAATATGCTGCATCACGCAGCTCTGAGCTATTTCTATATCGGATTTATATTCCACGAAAATACCTCCTTACTTGAAGTAGCGTACAGCCGCTTCAAACATCTTAATATCATAATTGCCGGGAACGTTTTTATAAAGACCGTTTCCGATTCTTTCGCTGTGTCCCATCTTACCTATTACTCTGCCGTCGGGTGATGTGATACCTTCGATGGCGCATACGGAGTTATTGGGATTGAAGTGGATATCATCTGTTGCATTGCCCGAAAGGTCAACATACTGTGTTGCAATCTGTCCGTTTTTCGCAAGCTCTGAAACAAGTTCTTCACTTGCAAGGAATCTTCCTTCTCCGTGGGAAATCGGAACATTGTATACCTCACCCACATTTGTGAATGAAAGCCAGGGCGATTTATTGGATGCAATTTTAGTTCTTACAATTCTTGACTGATGGCGTGCAATTGTGTTGAATGTAAGTGTGGGGCAGTTTTCATCGGTATCAATAATCTTACCGTAGGGCACCAATCCAAGCTTTATAAGTGCCTGGAATCCGTTACAGATACCTGCCATAAGACCGTCGCGTTTTTCAAGAAGGTTTGTAACTTCTTCCTTTACGATTGCATTTCTGAAGAATGCAGTAATGAACTTACCGCTTCCGTCAGGCTCGTCACCGCCGGAGAAACCGCCGGGAACGAAGATGATCTGCGCTTCCTTTGTCTTTTCTGCAAAGTATTCCGTGCTTCTCTTGATTCCGTCTGCCGTGAGGTTATTGATTACGATAATTTCAGGTTCTGCCCCTGCATCGCGAAGTGCCTTTGCGGTATCAAATTCGCAGTTTGTTCCGGGGAACGCGGGAATTAATACCCTGGGCTTTGCACACTTAAATGCAGTAGTATATCTCTCTGTTGCAGAAAATTCGTAATTTTCGTATTTTTTGCCTTCTGTGGGAATGTTGCAGCTGAATACAGGCTCTAATTTGTCTTCGTAAAGCTTTAAGATTTCACTTGTCTTAACAGCTTCGTTACCCAATGTAATTGCACCGTCGCAACTTACGAAACCTAAGGTGTTATCCATATAAGAATCGTCATTAACTTCAACAACGAAGGAACCGTAGGAGTATCCGAAAATGTCGGAAAGAGAAATTCCGTCTGCAAACTTAAAGCCAAAGCCGTTACCGAAGCCCATTTTCATTACGGCTTCCGCAACACCGCCGAAGCAGGGTGTATAAACCGCTACAGCCTTGCCTGCTCTTACAAGCTCTGTAACCTTATTAAATGTAGAAAGAAGAGAATCGGTCTTAGGAAGATTATTTTCGTCAAGCTCCGCCTTTAAGTGAATAACTCTGTTACCCGATGCCTTGAATTCGGGAGAAACTATGTCCCCTACCTTTGCGGTTGTAACTGCAAAGGAAACAAGTGTGGGAGGAACATCTAAGTTTTCGAAGCTTCCGCTCATAGAATCCTTGCCGCCGATTGCACCGATCTTTAATTCCTTCTGTGCCTTAAATGCACCAAGAAGTGCAGATAAGGGCTGGCCCCAGCGCTTAGCGTCCTTACCAAGTCTCGGGAAGTATTCCTGGAATGTAAGATATACATCATTGAAGGAAGCACCTGATGCGATAAGCTTACATACAGATTCAATAACCGCAAGATAAGCACCGTGATAGGGGCTCTTTTCGGTTATGAAGGGATTATAGCCCCACGCCATAAGTGAGCAGTCGTCTGTATGCTTTTTCTCAACGGAAATTTTCTGTACCATTGCCTGAGCAGGTGTAAGCTGATTTTTGCCGCCGAAGGGCATAAGAACAGTTCCTGCACCGATTGTTGAGTCAAAGCGCTCGGAAAGACCGCGCTTTGAGCATACGTTAAGGTCAGACGCAAGGGCTTTCATATTTTCAGTAAAGCCGCCCTTAACTTCTTTATCCTCGTAAACTCCCTTTACGCAAAGTGCATCAATGTGCTTTTCAGCACCGTTGGAGTTTAAGAACTCTCTCTTGATATCGCATATCTTCTTGCCGTTCCACACCATTGTAAGACGCATATCGTCTGTTACGGTTGCAACGGGACAAGCCTGAAGATTTTCCTTTTCGGCAAGAGCAAGAAATGCATCAACATTTTCCTTTTCGACAACAACAGCCATTCTCTCCTGAGATTCGCTTATTGCAAGCTCTGTTCCATCTAAACCT
>JAZSAR010000119.1:0-13839 GCA_045601965.1 Clostridia bacterium | reverse complement strand
CGTGGCAGAAGCTCTTGGCGCAAAGGTTACCTGGAACGAAGAAAAGAGAGAAGTTACAATAGAAACAGAAGATATTAAGATTGTTATTACAATCGATTCTGACAAAGCTACTGTAAATGGTAAGGAAGTAACTCTTGATTCTCCCGCATTTATTGAGAATTCAAGAACCTATACTCCCATAAGATTTATTGCAGAAGCACTTGGCGCTTCCGTTTCATGGGACGAAGAAACTAAGAAGGTAATAATCACGGTTAAATAATTAGTTATAAAACGAGACGGAATCCCGTCTCGTTTTTTTGTTTGACAAACAGAATGATTGATGATATACTTAATTATAAGAATTTTAAGGAGAAAAGGCTATGAGAAAAGTATTTTGTGTGTTAATGGCAATAATACTTGCGATGGGGTATACCGCGGTAATATCAGCATCTGGCTCTTATATCAGCATATCGGGAAGCTCCGGCAAGAGGGGGTCCTTTGTGGATGTGCGAATTAATGTAAAGGGAGAATGTGAAGAACTTACCGTTGTTCCTGTATATGACAAGGAGGCCTTTCTTCTTTATGAAGTTAAGGACCTGGAAACATTAAGTGGTGCGCATCACGGAAAAAACAGAGAAACAGGTAAATATCAGTTAACCTGGGAAAATGGCGGAAATGCAGACGGAACGGTTGCAATTCTTACTTTTCTTATAACGGAAAGCGCAGAAATAAAAAGTTATGACATTTCGGCAACTGCTGAGGGCTTTGAGGTAACAGGAGGTTATATAGGTGTTACGGAAGAAGCTCCCGGTGATGTAACTGAAGACGGAATATTGGATGAAGAGGATATAGAAAACATAAGAAAACATTCTGCAAATTGGTCAGGGATATTTGCTGTTACATCCGGCGATGTCAACGGTGACGGAAGTGTAAACCTTGCCGATGCGGTTATGATTGCACGCTCTGCATCAGGCTGGCAGGGCTATCTGATAGATAAGGCGCGCGAAGCTATTGACGGAATTCTTGAAATTGAATTTGATGAAGATACAGGCGATGGTAACTGAGTGAATTTATTCACTCAGTTATTTTTTATATATTAATGAAGTTTTTTTGAATAAAGGGCTGTTTTGCTTGACAAAAGCGAGAAAAAAGATTAAAATATTAGGATAGAATGGTGATAGTATGCAAAAGTGCGGGCATCTATGTGCCTCGTAAGAAAGGATGATATAAATGATTAAAAGACCTAAGGGAACTCTTGATATCCTTCCTGAAGAAGTTTCAAAATGGCGTTTTGTTCAGGATAAGTTCCGTGATATCTGCCGTCGCTTTGACTATAAGGAAATAAGAACTCCCGTTTTTGAATATACCGAGCTTTTCCAGCGTGGCGTTGGCGATACCACCGACGTTGTGCAGAAGGAGATGTATACCTTCTCCGATAAGGGGGACAGAAGCATTACTCTCCGCCCCGAAGGAACTGCAGGTGCGGCAAGAGCGTTTTTGGAGGACGGTATATATGCCAAGAGCCCTATAAACAAGCTTTATTATGACATTACCTGCTACCGTCATGAAAAGCCCCAGGCAGGACGCTTACGTGAATTCCACCAGCTCGGAATCGAAGCTTACGGCGCAAAGGGCCCCGGCATTGATGCTGAGATAATAAGCCTTGCGGCGCTTTTCTTAAAGGAGCTTTCCGTTAAGAATATTACGATAAACATAAATTCTATCGGATGCCCGGTGTGCAGAAAGGCTTATAACGAAAAGCTTCGTGAGTACTTATCGGCATATAAGGACGAGCTTTGCGAAACCTGCCTTGGAAGACTTGAAAAGAACCCCTTAAGAGTTCTTGACTGTAAGAGCCCCATTTGCGGAAAGATAGGCGAAGGCGCACCAAGACTTATCGACTATATCTGCGATGAATGCAGTAATCATTTTGAAGGAGTTAAATCATCCCTAACAGACCTCGGTATAGAGTACAATATCGATCCTTCAATTGTAAGAGGCCTTGACTATTACACAAAAACCGTATTTGAAATAAAGGCAAATAGCGCAATCGGTGCACAGAACACCGTGTGCGGCGGCGGACGCTATGACGGTCTTGTTGAGATAATCGGAGGCGATCCCACACCGGGAATCGGTTTTGCAATGGGTATTGAAAGACTATTGATGGTTATGGAAGAAGAAAATGCACCCCTTCCCGAGGATAATGGGCCTGATATCTTCATTGCTCATATGGGAGAGGCGGCAGAAAAGGAAGCCTTTAAGATTGCTCACAGCTTAAGAGCAAAGGGAATCTCAGTTTCTTCTGAACTCCTTGGCAGAAGCGTTAAGGCGCAGATGAAATACGCCGACAAAATCGGTGCAGAGTATTCCGTGGTGCTTGGCGATAACGAAATTGAAACAGGAAAAGCAAATGTTAAAAATATGAAGACCGGTGAGCAGACCGAAGTTGTGCTTTCCGGACTTTCCGAATTTTTACTTAAATAATTGAAAGAAGGTAATTTTAATGGATACAATGAAAGGCTTAAAGAGAACTTGCTATTGCGGCGAGGTTTTAGAAATCGGCAAGGAAGTAACAGTTGGCGGATATGTTCAGAAAATCGGTGATATGGGAACGCTTATTTTCATTGACTTAAGAGATAGAACGGGTATTGTTCAGCTTGCATTTGACGATAACACAGCACGCGATGTATTTGAAAAGGCAGGTACCTGCCACAGCGAATATGTCCTTATGGCAAAGGGAATAGTTCGGGAAAGAGAAAGCAAGAACCCCGATATAAAGACAGGTAACGTTGAAATCGACGTTAAGGACTTGAGAATCCTTGCAAAGGCTGAAACACCTCCCTTTGAAATTAAGGACGATACCAACGTAAACGAGGAATTAAGACTTAAGTACCGTTATCTTGACCTTCGTCGTAATGTCCTTCAGGATAACATCATTAAGAGAAGCAAAATTGCAAAGAGTGCAAGAGACTATTTCTATGAAAACGGCTTCATTGAAATTGAAACTCCCATGATGATAAAGTCCACTCCCGAAGGTGCAAGAGACTATATCGTTCCTTCCCGTATTCACGAGGGCAAATTCTATGCTCTTCCTCAGTCTCCTCAGATTTATAAGCAGCTTTTAATGATTTCAGGCTTTGACCGCTACATTCAGCTTGCACGTTGCTTCCGTGACGAGGACCTTCGTGCTGACAGACAGCCCGAGTTTACACAGATCGACCTTGAAATGTCCTTTGTTGACGTTGAGGATATACTGGAAATCGGTGAAGGCTTGGTTAAGAGGCTCTTTAAGGATGTTCTTGATAAGGACATTCCAACACCCCTTCCCAGAATGACCTATGCCGAGGCTATGGAGCGCTACGGTTCGGACAAACCCGATACCAGATTCGGCATGGAACTTAAAGATATTTCTCACCTTGTTAAGGATTCTGAGTTTTCAGTATTCTCAGGCGCAATTGCAAATGGCGGCTCTGTTCGTGCAATCGTTGCCGAAAATAGCGCAGATATATTAACCCGTAAGGAAATTGACAAGCTCACGGAATATGTAAAGGGAATAGGTGCTAAAGGCCTTGCTTATGTTCGCTGGGTTGAGGATGAGCCTACCTGCTCCTTCTCCAAGTTCCTGAAAGAAGGCGAACTTTCGGCTATCCTTACAGAGCTCGGTGCAAAGAAGGGCGATACCGTATTGATCGTTGCTGATAAGACAAGCACTGTTTTATCAACCTTGGGTTCACTTCGTCTTACCGTTGCAAAGAAGCTTGACATAATTCCCGAGGGCTTTAACTTCCTCTGGATTACAGAATTCCCCTTCTTTGAATACAACGAAGAAACAAATCACTGGGATGCAATGCATCATCCCTTCACAATGCCTATGGATGAGTGTATAGAATATCTTGATACAGATCCCGGCAAGGTTCGTGCAAAGGCGTACGACCTTGTATTGAACGGAACCGAATTATCAAGCGGTTCTATCCGTATAACAGATGCGGCTCTTCAGCAGAGAATGTTTGAAGCACTCGGACTTAAGGAAGAGGAAATCCAGGCTAAATTCGGCTTCCTTGTTGATGCATATAAATACGGTGCGGCACCACACGGCGGTATGGGAATCGGTCTTGACAGAATTTCCATGATTATGTGCGGCGCAGAAAGCCTTCGTGACGTTGTTGCATTTCCGAAGGTACAGAATGCATCCGAGCTTATGAGCAATGCTCCCGACGTTGTTGATGAAGCACAGCTTAAAGAACTTCACATTAAAGTTACTGAATAATTTTTCGGAGGGACTTAACACTCATGATAGAAATTAAAGGTCTTACAAAAAGCTACGGCAACAATAAGGTTTTGAATAACATAACCTTCCGTGTCGAAAAAGGAGAGGTAATGGGCTTTTTGGGTGCAAACGGCGCAGGAAAGAGCACAACAATGAATATAGTAACAGGCTATATCTCCCAGAACTCTGGGAAGGTTCTGATAAACGGAATTGATATGTCTGAAAATCCCAAAGAAGCAAAAAAGCACATCGGATATCTGCCGGAGAAGCCTCCGCTTTATCCAAATATGACGGTTTTGGAATATCTTAATTTCGTGTTTGATTTAAAAGGCGTGAAACTTTCCGGAAAGGCTAAAAAGGGCAAAAAGAGTGAAAGGGAAGCGCATATAGATAATGTATGCGAACGTTGCGGAATTCTTGATGTCAAGGGAAGACTTATAAGAAACCTTTCCAAAGGCTATTGTCAGAGAGTAGGACTTGCCCAGGCTCTGATAGGGGATCCCGAAATACTTATTCTTGACGAGCCTACAGTAGGTCTTGACCCGGTGCAGATAATCGAAATCAGGAACCTTATAAAGGACCTTGGACATGAGCATACAGTAATTTTAAGCTCCCATATTTTGTCTGAAGTAAGCGCTGTATGTGAAAAAATTATAATTATAAATAAAGGAAGAATTGCGGCGGCAGCCTTTACCGATAAGCTTATTTCGGAATTTGAAGACGTCAATCGATTAAGACTTAAAGCTGAGTGCGATGCAGAAAGTCTTATAAAAATGCTTTCTGCAACTTACGGCGTAGAAAAAATTGAAAATCTCGGTTGTGAGGAAGAAGGCGTTTCGGAAATTCTTATACACACATCGAAAGACGCGAGGAGCGGCATAATGAGCCGCCTTGTGGAAAAGAATGTTTCTGTAAAGGCTTTTGGTCTTGATACGATGAGCCTTGAGGATATTTTCCTTAAGTATGTGGGAGGCACCGACGATGAAAGCAATATTTAAAAGAGAAATAGATAATTATCTTACAAATCCCATGGGGTATGTCTTTCTCGGCATATTCATACTGATGTTTTCGGGAATTTTCTGTTATGTTAATTTATACGGATATACAAGCTCGGATATTTCATACAGCTTTCAGTGGATGATTTATGTGATGCTTGGCCTTATGCCGCTTTTAACCATGAGACTTTTGGCAGAAGAAAGCGCAATGAAAACGGATCAGCTTCTGCTTTCAAGCCCCGTTACTTCAACATCGATTGTGATGGGTAAGTTTTTTGCGGCTATGGCACTTGTTGCATTGGCACTGGTGTTTACATCTCCGCACCTGGTTATCCTTGCTTTAAGAGGAAATCCTGTATTCGGAACAACGGCTTTGGCATATTTCGGATTTTTGTTATATTCTTCTGTTTATGCATCAATCGGACTTTTTATTTCCTCCCTTACAGAAAATCAGGTTATTTCTGCGGTTATCACCTTTGCAACATTTATTGCAATGCTTGCTATAGAGCTTTTGGTTGTTCCCTCTGTTCAGAGTCCTTTGCTTTATAATATACTTGGAGGAATATCCTTTGCTGCAAGATATGTGGATTTTTCTCTCGGTATACTTAATATTACATCGGTTATTTACTATATCAGCATTGCTGTTATGTTTAATTACCTCACGGTTTTAAGCATTGAAAGAAGAAGATGGTAAGGAGGTGCACCACGTGAAAAACAATAAAATGAAATTTCGTATTGAAGGTGCAGCTCTTACGGCACTTTTGATAGCGGTTATAATTCTTGTTAATATAATTGCCGGAATTCTCGGAGAAAGATTTGACCTTAAGCTGGATTTGACAGGCGGGGGAGTGTTCACTCTTGCGAAAGAAACAAAAGAAGTTGTGGCATCTCTTGATAAAGAAATAAATATCTACTATGCTACCAACGCGGAATCCCGTAACAGCCGTTATCAGGAAATACTTGAAGAATTCAGTAAATCTTCTGAATTTATAAAGGTTTCAGAGGTTAATATTGATATTGATCCGGGATTTACAAGAAAATATCAGATTAAAAATTACAACTCGGTTGTAGTTGAAAATATTGCTAACGGAAAAAAGCGAATTGTTGACAGCAGCATGATAGAGCAGGGCTCGGTGAACGATAACGGAGTTGAAAACAACAAAGTTAATTATCTTGAAGGTTATGTTGCTGCGGCTATCCGCTATGTTACAAGCGATGATCCTTTAATGGTATATATTGCTATGGGACACGGAGAGGTTATAGAGAACGGCCTTTTACTGGATTACATTATGAATGTGCTGTATTCTGAAGGAATGAGCGTTAAAATTTTAGACCTTACCACAGATGCTATTCCGAATGACGCAGATATGCTTCTTATCGCTGGCCCAACGGTTGATTTTAACGATACCGATGTAAAGAAAATTGATGATTATATGGAAAAGGGCGGAAGGGTACAGTTCTATTCAAACCCCTCTTATGAGCTTTCCAACATAAATTCATATTTCGAGAAAAACTGGGGCGTTAAGATAAATAATGACTGTGTTTCTGAAAAGAATTCGGGATATATTGCGCAGAGTCCTATGGGCAATTACCTTATTCCCGTGCTTAAGGAGCATAATATGACAAGCTATCTCCGCTCTGTAAGTACAAAACTCCGTGTACTTGAAGGAGAAACCAACTCCATAGAGATTACGGAAATAAGCGAAATTGAAGCTAATGTACTTGTTTCAACCAATGAAACGGGTGTATCCATGAGCCGTGAAAATTGGGTGCTTAAAAACGCCAGGGAAAGCTACAGCGTAAGCGAAGAAGGCGAGCAGAAGCTTATGGTGTATTTGAGAAAAAATCCTCTTTACAATGATGAAACTACAGCAAGACTTCTTGTCTCAGGTTCTTATTATATGCTTTTTGACCGCTATTTTGATAATTCATCAAGCTATGGCAATAAGGATATTGTTATAAAGAGCATCAACTATATGTCAGGCATCGAAGATGCTCCTGTTTCCGTGGCGGCGAAAAACGTTATAAAGGAAAAAATGGAAGTTATGGAAAAGAATACTCTTGTATTCTGCATAGCTTTATTGGTAGGTGTGATTCCTGCAATAATGTTTGTCTACGGAATTGTGGTTTATGTAAGGAGGCGCAAGCTGTGAAGAAAAAGCACATAATAGTAGTTTTGCTTATTGCTTTGATCGCTTTGACGTTTTGCGCATTCTGGCTTACAAAGGACAACGCTAAAAAAGTAAATGAAGAAGATTTTACCGAAATGACTTTTTCGGTAAAAAAAGTTCAGGGAGATATAAAGAGACTTACACTCACCAATCCCGAAGGTGTGTTCAGATTTGAAAAGGAAAACGGGGTATGGATGAATGTTTTCTCCGAAAAAGTAAAAACCAATGGGAACACGATAAATGCCCTTGAAAGTATAGTCAAAGAAACTCTTGCTGTGGATCTGATTGAAGAAAATGTTTCTTCCTTCGGCAAGTACGGTCTTGACAATCCTCCTGCAATTATTGAATATGTTGCATCAGACGGCGAAACTGGGTTTATAAAAATAGGAGATTCCGTTATAGGAACAAAATACTATTTTACCGTGGATAACTCTTCGGTATACACAATGGATGTGTCCGAGGCAGGACTTTTCATGGTTGGAATGGGGGCTTTTTCAGACCTTACCTTGACGGGATATAAAATCGAAGATATTACAAAAATTACTCTCGGAAAAGACGGAGAAGAAATAATTGTTGAAAAAAAGAAAGCCTCCGAGCTTAGTGAAGATAGCGCCGATGCACTTTTCACTTATGCTTTAAGAAGTCCTGTTAAAGAAAATGCTTCACCCAATGATGTCCAGATGCTTTTTGAACGCGTTGCAAATATCGGTGCATCGGGATATAATCCTTATGCAGGCGATGACGAGTGCGGATTTACCGGAAGCGACAGATATTTCTCCTGTGTAGTAAAGGGCGAAAAAGGAAAGTTTATTCTGGGTAATCCTGCAGGCAATGGTTACACCTATCTTAAAAAGGAAGGCGAAACGGGAGCATATAAGGTTCTTGATGATGTAATAAGTTTCATGGACTATACTGCTTTTGACCTGGTTGACAAGCATATTGCACTTTTCTATTTTGAGGAAGTTTCAAAAATAACCATTGAAGCTTTCGGGGAAAAGTATGAAATAAAAATCGGCGACAGCGTGACCGTGAACGGAAATGCTGTTGAAACTGAGGTTGCACAGGAGTTTTTCAGAAATCTTATTTCTCTTTGCTATGACGGAAGCGTTGCTTCAGTAAATGAGCCTTCGGAAGGAACGAGATTAAGGGAAGTGCGTGTTACCTTTGATATGGGCGACAGTGTTGACGTGACGGATTATGTCGCTTATGATGCTATGCATTACGCAGTGGAGAGAAACGGAGCAAGAGAATTTATAATTCAGAGAAAATTTGTTGAAAAGATTTTAAGCTTAATCGAGGAGTTATGAAAATGAGTTATCCGGTAGTTACGGAGGTTTCGGAAGAAAGTCTTGCATATAAGGCGGGCATAAAATGCGGAGACCTTATAAAAAGTATAAATAATGAAAAAATCCGTGACATACTGGATTTTCGTTTTTTCAGTGCAGATCCTTTTCTTGCAATTGAGGCTGAAAGGGACGGTATATCGCTGAATTTTGAAATTGAAAATGAGACAGGCGAAGACATCGGACTTACTCTTTGCTACGGAAACGAAGATAAAACAAGAAGGTGTAAAAATAAATGCATCTTCTGCTTCATCGACCAGATGCCGAAGGGTATGAGGGAAAGCTTATATGTCAAGGATGACGATGTTAGGCTTTCCTTCCTTACGGGAAGCTATATAACCCTTACCAACCTTTCCGACGAAGATATAGATAGAATTATTCGTCAGCACATAAGCCCCGTGAATGTGTCGGTGCACACGGTAAATCCTTCACTCAGGGTAGAAATGCTTAAAAACAAGGATGCGGGCAAGGTTTATAAGCTTATGAAACGCCTCGCAAGGCATAAAATAGTTATGAATTGCCAGGTGGTTTTGGTTAAGGGGGTAAATGACGGTAAAGAGCTTTCAAAAACAATAGGAAAGCTTTTGAAGCTTTATCCTTACGTCGCAAGCTTAAGCGTTGTGCCTGTGGGGCTTACAAAATACCGTGACAATCTGCCGCATCTATTGCCCTTCGACAAGGAAGATTCGCTGGAAGTTATAAAGCAGATTGAAGGCTTTCAGAAAAAGGCGCATAAGAAATACGGCGTAAACTTTGTATATGCCTCGGATGAGTTTTACCTGAAAGCTGAAATGCCTCTGCCCTCTGAAGAAAGCTATGACGGCTATCCTCAGATTGAAAACGGTGTTGGAATGATAACTTCCTTCCGCGAGGAAGCTTATCTTGCCATAGATGACCTGCCCGATAATCTTCCTTCCCGAAAGGTGGGAATTATCACAGGCGTTGCCGCATATGACTTAATGAAGGAAACAGGAAAGCTGATAGGCGAAAAATGCCCCTCGGTTGAAACTGAAGTTTTTGCAATACGAAACGAATTTTTTGGTGAAAGCGTAACTGTTTCGGGGCTGGTTACAGGAAGAGATGTCATAAATCAGCTTAAAGGGAAGTGCATTCCTTCCGAAATTCTTATGCCGGAGGTAATGTTCCGCGATTCTACGGACATTATGCTTGACGATGTGACAATCGAAACTCTTGAAAAAGAGCTTGATGTGAAAATTACAAAAATAAAAACCGACGGATATTCCACCGTCGATGCAATCTGCGGCTTGGCAGAATAAGAGAAAGGAGGTCTTTTTATGTCAAAACCTTGTGTTGCCATAGTAGGAAGACCTAATGTAGGAAAATCAACACTTTTTAACAGACTTACAGGCGGAAGAACAGCCATTGTTGAAGATACTCCGGGTATCACCCGTGACAGAATTTACAAGGATGCGGAATGGTGCGGAAAGGTCTTCACCTTAATTGATACCGGCGGTATCGAGCCCAAGAGCGACGATGTTATTTTATCCCAAATGAAGCGTCAGGCAGATCTTGCCATAGAGCAGGCGGATGTCATCATTTTTATGGTTGACGTAAAAACATCCATGACTGCATCGGATGCTGAAGTTGCGGCGATACTTCAGAAATCGGGAAAGCCCGTTGTGCTTGCGGTAAATAAAAGCGACTCTCCCGGAAATCCTCCCATGGAGTTTTATGAGTTTTACAATCTCGGGATAGGTGATCCTATTGCCATAAGCTCCACTCACGGTATGGGACTTGGTGAGCTTCTTGATGAAGTATGCTCTCATTTTGATGATTCTGACTTTGAGGAAAGCACCGAGGAGGATGTAATCCGCGTTGCCGTAACAGGTAAGCCTAACGCCGGAAAATCCACACTATTCAATCACCTTTTAGGAGAGGAGAGAGTTATCGTAAGTAACATTCCCGGCACCACGAGAGATGCCATTGACTCCTACCTTGAAAAGGATGGCCAGAAGTATATCATAGTGGATACTGCGGGTATGCGTAAAAGAGGAAAGATAGACGATAATGTTGAGCGCTATAGCGTTGTAAGGTCACTTAACGCCATTGAAAAGAGCGACGTATCGATTCTTCTTATAGATGCAGCCGAAGGCATAAGCGAGCAGGATTCCAAAATTGCGGGCTACGCCCACGATAACGGAAGAGCAAGCATCATTGCCGTAAATAAGTGGGACTTAATCGAAAAGGACGACAGGACTATGTCCGAGTTCAAAAAGAACATTGAAGAAAAGCTTCCCTTTATGAACTATGCACCTCAGGTTTATATAAGTGCAAAAACGGGACAGAGAACGGATAAGCTTCTTGAGATGGTAAAGTTTGTTCACGCGGCACATAACACTCATATATCAACCGGTGCGCTCAATGATATAATAAATGAGGCTGTAAATAAAAATCAGGCTCCTTCCGACAAGGGAAAGAGACTTAAAATTTATTATGCAACCCAGGCATCGACTGCACCTCCGACCTTTGTACTTTTCGTAAACGACAAAGAGCTTTTCCATTTTTCGTATTTAAGATATATCGAAAATCAGATAAGGAATGCCTTTGATTTAACAGGAACTCCCGTTAAGTTCGTTATAAGAGAACGTAACGAAGACGAAAAGAAGTAAGGAGAAACGCTATGAATAATATTATACTTGCGATAGTATCCATCTTAATAGGTTATCTTTTCGGAAGCATTAATCCCGCTATTATCCTTTCAAGAGCAAAGGGGAAAGATATAAGGGAAATGGGAAGCGGAAACGCCGGTGCAACCAATACTCTCAGAAATTACGGTAAAGCTTCGGCTCTTATCGTAATGCTTTGCGATGTGTTAAAATGTGTAATTGCAGTTCTTATTGCAGGTTTTGTGGCTGATATGTTTATCCCCGAGTTTGCGCTTTTTGCGAAAATTTTTGCATCTGCAGGCTGCATACTCGGGCATAATTTTCCGCTGTACTTTGGATTCAAAGGCGGAAAAGGAATTGTGGTTTCTGCTACAGCCATATTTATGCTTGACTGGAGAATAGGCCTTATCGCTCTTTTAAGCTTTGTTGTAATATTTTCTCTCAGCCGTTTTGTATCATTAGGCTCCATAATGAGCGCCTGCGTTGCGGTTGCTGCATCGCTCTTTATGGCAGATACGGAAATCTTCTGGTTTGTTACTTTTGCGGCTGTGCTTACTATAATAAGACACAGAACAAATATAGTGCGATTGGTAAAAGGTACAGAAACTAAGACTACATTTAGTAAAAAATAGTCAAATTGCTGCTTGACTTATACTAAGAAAGGATATATAATGAATATATCAGTAATAGGATCGGGAGGTTGGGGCACAGCTCTTGCCATCCTGCTCATTAAAAACGGTCATAATGTGACGCTCTGGTCCTGGTGTAAGGAAGAGAGCGATGTTTTGTTGTCCGAAGGTGAAAATAAGGCGTATCTCCCGGGAGTCAGGCTTCCGGAAGGAATTATATACACTTCGGATCTTGAAAGAGCAGTTACTTGGGCAGATGTGGTTGTCACGGTTCTGCCCAGTCACAGACTGAGACATTATGCCAAGGAAATGGCGCCTTTTATTGAAGACAGAATTATTGTAAACTGCACCAAAGGATTGGAGCCCGGAAGTCTTAAGACAATGTCTGATTGTATTAAAGAGGAAATTCCGGATGCGAAAGTCGTGGTTTTGTCAGGCCCTTCCCACGCGGAAGAGGTAGCGCGAATGATCCCTACAACGGTCGTTGCCGCATCGGATGATGCTTCTCTGGCAGAAAAAGTGCAGGCTATTTTTATGTGTGAAAAATTCAGGGTTTATACAAGCACAGATGTATGCGGAGTGGAAATAGGCGGCGCTCTTAAAAACGTAATTGCTCTTTGCGCCGGAATAGTTGACGGCGTTGGCTACGGGGATAATACGAAGGCGGCTTTAATGACGAGAGGGCTTTCGGAGATAACCAGGCTTGGAATAGCCATGGGAGCAAGAAGAGAAACCTTTATGGGGCTTACCGGAATAGGCGACTTAATCGTTACCTGCACAAGTATGCACAGCCGTAATCGCCGTGCCGGAATACTTTTGGGTAAGGGAAAAAGTCTTAAAGAAACCCTTGAAGAAATAAAAATGGTCACAGAGGGAATAACAAGTTGCTCTGCGGCATATGAACTTGCGAAAAAAATGAATGTTGAAATGCCCATTGTAAATGAGGCATATGCCATTCTTTATGAAAATAAAAAACCGGAAAAAGCGGTTATGGACCTTATGTTAAGAGAGAAAAAAGAAGAATTGCGATGAAAGGATGAGGTTTATGAAAAAGACAGCATTGGTAGTATTGGCAGCAGGCATGGGAAGCCGCTTCGGTGGTCTCAAGCAGATGGAACCTTTCGGGGTAAACGGTGAAGCAATACTTGACTTTTCCGTAAACGATGCCATTGAAGCAGGATTCAGCGAAGTAATATTCATAATAAAGAAAGAAATTGAAAAGGATTTCAAAGAAACTGTTGGTAAGAGAACAGAAGCAAAGATTGCGGTTAAATATGCTTATCAGGAGCTTAACAAGCTTCCTATGGGTTATGCGGTTCCTTCCGACAGAACAAAGCCCTGGGGAACAGGCCATGCACTTTTGTGTGCTGAGAGCCTTATAGATTCTCCTTTTGTAATAATCAATGCAGATGACTATTACGGCAAGGAAGGTCTTAAAAAGTTAAAGGCGCACCTTGATGAATCGGAAGATTTCGCTCTTGCAGGCTATAAGCTTTATAACACATTATCTGAAACCGGAGCTGTTTCAAGAGGTGTGTGCAAGGTGGAAAATTCTTATCTTACAAAGGTTGATGAGACCAGCGTTGACAAAAATAGCGGATACCCCGAAAACACACTGGTGATTATGAATATGTGGGGACTTACTCCTGAAATATTCAAGTTCTTGAAACCTTATTTTTCAGAGTTATTAACAGAGAAGATATCTGTGCCCAAGAGTGAGTTTTTCCTTCCTACAGCAATAGACCGTGCAATTACGGAGGGGCTTACCAAAGTTAAAGTTTATGAAACCGATGATAAGTGGTACGGTGTTACATACCGCGAAGATGCA
>JAZSAR010000118.1:0-6533 GCA_045601965.1 Clostridia bacterium | reverse complement strand
GGCAGTCGAAGGATATTATCGCAAGGTTGGGCGCAGTTACGCCATCCGCCGCAACATTGTGCCATTGCATGGGCTTATGAAAATAGACATCCCCCTGATTTAAGAGAATTTTCTTATCGTCCGCACCTACGGTGACATTGCCCTTGTCAACATAAACTATCTCCCAGAAGTCGTGCTTTTCACCCTCGTAGACATAGTCCTTTGAATATTCAAAATAGTGCACCGTTCTTATGCTTTCAACGTTTATTATCTCCTTTAAAACGGTTTTGGTGTATTTCATAAAATCACCTCTTAAAATATTTTACCACCATATAGTAAAAAATACAACAAAAATATCCGAAAATACCGAAACAAAAACTAAAAGTGCAAGACTTTTTTATGAATACTTGATATACTTAAGCTATAATAAGGAAAGGAATGATTTTGATGTTTGAAACTAAAATTGTATCCGCAATGGAAAAATGCTTTATTCACCAGACGCCTTCTGAATTTGCCGAAATAAAGCGTCTTCGTATGTACAAAAACGAGAAGGCAGCCATTCAGCTATTGGTTTATGACGATGCTGATTCATGGAACGCAGTTCGCGTATTCCGTTTTGAGGTGGAAGGTGCGCTTTCCCCCTATACGAAAATTTCTGCAGTTGAAAATATTCCGAACTACCTTCCCACTCCCGTAACACCCAAGCTTGCCATGGAGTCGGACCCTGCCTTTTTAAACGGTGCAAAGCCCGGGCTTTATCCCGATTTACTTCATCCCTTAATTCACGACGGATGCTATGCTTTTTGTCAGCAGCAGCTTCGCGCTATGTGGTTTGAATTTAACCCCTGTGAAAATTTAGAGCCCGGCGTTTATGAAATCAAGCTTCGCATAACACACAAGGACGGTTATTATGTAAAAGAAATCCCCTTCACCGTTGAAATTCTCCCCGCAAGCCTTCCTTCCGAAGACCACATCTGCACAAACTGGTTTTATGCAGACTGCCTCGCCGATTACTACGAGGTTGAGCCTTTCTCGGATAAACACTTTGAAATTTGCGAAAACTTTATAAAAACCGCAGTTGAAAGCGGCATCAATATGATTTTAACCCCCGTTTTCACTCCTCCCCTTGACACAGCACAGGGCGGCGAGCGAACCACCACACAGCTTATCGGCTTAACGGTTGAAAACGGAAAGTACACCTTTGACTTTTCACTTTTTGACCGCTGGGTTGAAATCTGCGACCGCTGTGGCGTAAAATATTTTGAAATTTCCCACCTCTTCACCCAGTGGGGTGCACTCCACGCTCCCAAGATTATGGCAACGGTGGATGGTGAATACAAGAGACTTTTCGGTTGGGAGACAGATTCCATCGGCGAAGAATTTGTTACCTTTATAAGACAGTTCTTAACCGAGTTTACGCAGTATATTGAAAAGAAAGGTCTTAAGGACAGAACCTATTTCCACATTTCAGACGAGCCCAACGAAAAGCACGTTGACCGTTATATGCAGAACAGAGAAAACATCGTTGATATCTTAAAGGGCTTTAAATCACTTGATGCTTTAAGCCACGTAGAATATTATCAGAAGGGACTTATCGAGGTTCCCGTTCCTTCTGAGTCAAAAATTGAAGACTTTATGGCAGAAGACATCGCCGAGCGTTGGGTTTACTATTGCTGCGGCCCCTGGACGAAGGCAACAAACCGCTTCTTTGCCCAGAGTGGCGCACGCACAAGAAGCCTCGGTATGCAGATGTACAAGTACGGCATAAAGGGCTTTTTGCACTGGGGCTACAACTACTATAATTCCCAGTTCTCTGACGAGCCCTTCAACCCCTTCTTAAATGCAAACCTTGGCTACTGGGGAAGCGCAGGCGACGGTTATATAGTATATCCCGGAAGAAGCGGCAAGGCTTGGGAATCCATAAGACTTTACTATATGTATAAGGCTTTTGAAGATATAAGAGTTTTGAGACTTTGCGAATCCTACTATGGAAAGGACAAGGTTGTATCTGAAATTGAAGCTGTTTACGGAAAGACTTTAACCTTTGAAGAATGTGCTGACGAAAGCACACTTATGCAGGCTATCCGTGACAGAATTGACGATTTAATAATTGAAGCCATAAATAAATAATTATATATAAAAGCACGAAGAAAAACTTCGTGCTTTTCTGAAAGGGATGATTTTTATGCTTGAAACAAAAATTGTATCCGCAATGGATAAATGCTTTCTTCACCAGACACCCTCTGACTTTGCGGAAATAAAAAGCCTTCGTATGTATAAAAACGAAAGGGCGGCAATTCAGCTCCTTGTTTATGACGGCGAGTCAGGTAGTGCCGTCCGCCATCTGCGCTTTGAGGTGGAAGGCGCTCTTTCCCCCTATGTAAAAATCCTTGCGGTGGAAAATATCCCTAACTACCTTCCCACCCACGTTACCCCCGATAAGGCAATCAGTGCAGACCCCACATTTTTAAACGGTGCAAAGCCCGGACTTTATCCCGATTTGCTTCATCCCCTGATGCACGACGGATGCTACGCCCTTTGTCAGATGCAGCTTCGCTCTATGTGGTTTGAATTTAATCCATGCGATAAATTAGAGCCCGGCGTTTACGAAACCAAGCTCCGCATAACAACAAAGGACGGGATTTACTTAAAGGAAGAAATAGTACCCATTGAAATCCTTCCCGCATCATTGCCGGCAGCGGAGCACATCTGCACAACCTGGTTTTATGCTGACTGCCTCGCTGACTACTACGAGGTTGAGCCTTTTTCCGACAGGCATTTTGAAATTTGCGAAAACTTTATAAAGACTGCGGTAGAAAACGGCAACAATATGATTTTAACACCCGTTTTCACGCCTCCCCTTGACACAGCAGTTGGCGGTGAGCGGACAACCACACAGCTTGTCGGCGTAACAGTTGAAAACGGAAAGTACACCTTTGACTTTTCGCTTTTCGACCGATGGGTGCAAATGTGCGACCGCTGCGGCATAGAATATTTTGAAATTTCCCACCTCTTCACCCAGTGGGGTGCGCTTCACGCTCCCAAGATTATGGCAACGGTTGACGGGGAATACAAAAAAATTTTTGGCTGGGAGACGGATTCCATCGGCGAAGAATATGTCACCTTTATAAGACAGTTTTTAACGGAATTTACCACCCATCTGGAAAAGTGCGGTCTTTCCGACAAGACCTATTTCCACATTTCCGACGAGCCCAACGAAAAGCACATCGAGCGATATATGAAAAACAGGAAAAATATCGTTGACATACTTAAGGATTTTAAGTCGCTCGATGCCATAAGCCACGTGGAATACTATCAAAAGGGCTTAATCAACACCCCCGTTCCCTGCGAGGATCAGATTGAGGACTTTATGGCTGAAGATATTCCTGAGCGTTGGGTTTACTATTGCAGCGGCCCCTGGCTTAAGGCAAGCAACCGCTATTTCTGCCACAGCGGCGGACGTACCCGCTCCATCGGTATGCAGATGTATAAGTACGGCATAAAGGGCTTCCTGCACTGGGGCTACAACTTCTACAATAACGAGTTTTCCGAGGATTGTTTCAATCCCTTCTTAAACGGCAATGCAGGCTACTGGGGCTGGGCAGGCGATGCATTTTTGGTTTATCCCGGAAGGCGCGGTAAGGCGTGGGAATCCATAAGACTTTACTATATGTATAAGGCTTTCGAGGACATAAGAGTTTTAAGACTTTGCGAATCCTTCTACGGAAAAGACAGAGTTGTTTCTGAAATTGAAGAAGTTTACGGAAAGACGTTGACATTCGCTGAATGTGCAGACGATACAGCACTTATGCAAGCGATAAGAGACAAAATTGACGATTTGATAATCAAAGCTATAAAAAAGTAAAAAGGAAGGAAACTTTTTACCATATAAAAATGGCACAAAGCAAAAGCTTTGTGCCATTTTTCTTATTCAAGACCTTTTAATTCTTCTTCGTTTACATCCTGCTCTGCATCGTGGCGTGCCTTTCCGTTACGGAGAATCTTAATATCGTCGGCAGAGAAATCCTTTAAGTCGGAGGTGTTGTTTCCGTCAATTCTTACGGTTACGATTCTACGAAGGAGTGCAATTTTTTCAACCGTGCCCTTAATGCCGTCGGGGGTTTCAACCAGAGCGCCAACCTTGGGCATTGATTTTGTTAAATCTTCATAAGCTTCCTGCTCATATTTAAGGCAACACATAAGTCTTCCGCAGGAACCCGAAATTTTTGTAGGATTAAGCGATAAACCCTGCTCCTTTGCCATTTTTATGGAAACAGTGTCAAAGGCATCAAGATAGCCGTGACAGCAAAGGGTTCTTCCGCAAATGCCAACGCCGCCAATCATTTTGGCCTCGTCCCTTACACCAATCTGGCGAAGCTCGATTCTTGTGCGGAATACTCCCGCCAGATCCTTTACAAGCTCACGGAAATCCACTCTGCCGTCGGCAGTAAAGTAGAAAAGAAGATTGCTTCCGTCAAAAGCACATTCCACATCTACAAGATTCATGTCAAGCTTATGCTCGTTTATCTTCTGCACACAAATTTTATATGCCTCTTCCTCACGGCGACGGTTGGTTTCAAGGCGTTTTTTATCCTCGTCTGTCGCCTTTCTTATTACCTTTCTTAAGGGTTCAACCACCTGACAGGGCATAACCTCATGGTTTTTCTGCGCTACACATCCGCACTCTACCCCTCTTGCGGTATCTAAAACGGCATATTCCCCCTCTTCGAATTCAATATCCGAAGGATCAAAGAAATATATCTTTCCTACGGGCTTAAACCGTATTCCTACTACTTTAACCATTTAGTACCTCCCACATTTCTATAAAAAGATTAGTTATCCACAAATCATAAATTGCATTTTTTGCTTTTTTGCTTTTTGCCTCCGATAATAAGAACGGCGCTTCTGCCGCTCCCTTTTTGCTGACCTTTGATGCGACTTCCTTTATTTTGTCCCCGATATCTGAATTTATAAATTCATCGGCTCCTTCCTTGCACGCTGAAAGGTCACGGAAAAAGCTTAAAGCAATATCAAAAAGAACACTTTCCTTATCCTCTTTGCCCTTGAAAAAGTCCGAAAGCTTCAATGCGCCAAACCTGCTTATCGGAAAAGAGAGCAAAAGATTTATCGCCTCTTTCCTTAATGCGGAAAACTCCTCACTTTCGCAAAGGGATATTGCCTTTCCTATTATACCGCCTGAAAAGCTTGCAAGAAAAGGAATTTCAGCTGCTTTTTCGGGATATTTTTCCTTTATTATATCACCGATTTTTGCCTCCGGTACCGGATTAAGCTCATATATAACCGCACGGGATTTTATTGTGGCAAGAAGCGATGACATATTTTTAACCGCCAGTATTATAACGCCATATGAAGGCGGCTCCTCAAAGCTTTTAAGCATGGCGTTCTGCCCGGGGGCTTCAAGTAAATCCGCCTCGGGAATAAAAATTATTTTTTTATCGGAAATGAGTGGCTTTATATATAAATCCTCAAACGCCTCTCTCACAACATCAACGCCGATTATTTTTTTGCCTTTTTCTGGCAAAACCTCTCTGTAGTCAGGGTGATTTCCAGTTTTATGCTTGATGCAGGAAGGGCAAATTCCGCAGGGGCGCATATTTTCGCTTTCGCAATGAATTGCCATGGCAAAGCTGCGGGCAAGGGTTTTCTTACCGATACCTTCGGTGCCCGAAAAAATTACGGCATGAAAAACTCTGTCATTTTCAATTAAATGATTAAGCCCCTTTTTTATATCTTCATGTATCATATTAATAACCTGTTGTATCGCCAAGTGAATCGTCGTTTTCTATCCATTCATTCACCGGCGTAACGGTGTATTCTGTTTCAGTATTTCTGATAATAACCGTTTCAATGCCGGAATTTATAATCATTCTCTTACACATTGCACAGCTGCAGGCATCGTGAACAAGCTCGCCTGTATCAGCCTCAACGCCCACAAGATAAAGGGTTGCACCAATCATATCCTTTCTCGATGCGCTTATTATGGCATTTGCCTCGGAATGAACGCTTCTGCACATTTCATAGCGCTCGCCCCTCGGGACATTTAACATCATACGACGACACGTACCCATATCAAGGCAGTTTTTTCTTCCTCTCGGTGCGCCGGTGTAACCAGTTGAAAGAATTTCATCATTTTTTACTATGATAGAGCCGTAATTTCTGCGAAGGCAGGTGCCACGCTCTAAAACAGTCTGGGCTATATCAAGATAGTAGTTGTGTTTATCCCGTCTTTCCATATAAGTCACCCTTTCTCATTTATCATTCGCCAAAAACTTTGCTGTACATTTCATCAAAATCAGGCTTATCCGAAGATGCTTCTTCCGCTTCCGGATTTTCTTTCACATCTTCATTTTCATCAGGGTCATCTTTTATTTCAAGAAGCCCATTTTTTAAATTTTCATAAATCTGGGCCGGCGGGATTTCCAGTATGTCCTTAAGCTGGCGGCTTTCCACAGAAAAATGGGTAGCCTCTTTTTTAAGTATCGGATAAATTCTGTCCATCTGCGCCTTTCCGCTTCCCATAAGAACATGCTTTA
>JAZSAR010000117.1:0-6611 GCA_045601965.1 Clostridia bacterium | reverse complement strand
CGGATAAAAACCAGGTTCAGCAGATGGTAAAGTCTTTCCTTAATTTAAGGGCTGTACCAAAGCCCGACGACGTGGCGGATGCTCTTGCAATCGCCGTATGCCATGCCCATTCCTACGGCTTTAACTCACTTTTAGATAAGTATAAATAAGGAGATTTATTATGATTTCTTTTGTTCGCGGAACTCTTTTTTCAAAAGACGAAAATTCGGTAACAATAGATGTGGGCGGAATCGGTTTTAAGGTGCAGATTCCAATTCGTGACTCTGAAAAGTTAATAATCGGGGAGGAAGCCTTCTTAAATACATACTTTGCCGTAAGAGAAGATGCAATGGATTTATACGGCTTTATAAATAAGGAAGACCTTTCTATGTTCAATAAGCTCATCACCGTAAGTGGTGTCGGCCCCAAGGCGGCAATAAATCTTCTTTCGGCGTTTACATCAGGAGAGCTTGGTACGGCGATAGTTTTATCGGACAGCAAGAAAATTGCAACTGCCCAGGGAATCGGCGCAAAGACGGCACAGAGAATTATTCTTGAGCTTAAAGACAAGATTTCCGATGAGACATTGACAAGCGGAATCGTCGGAGGCGAAGAACCCGCTGTAAATGCCGCAGTTGATAAAGAGGCGGTAAGTGCACTTATGGCACTTGGTTATACCGCATCCGAGGCGCAAAGTGCCATAAAGAAGGCAGGAAGCAAGGCTACGGTTGAAGAAACTGTCAAGGCAGCACTTGTTGCCCTTATGAAATTTTAACGGAGAGGAGGCCTTTTGATGGATTTTGAAGAAAGACTCATAACAAGTGAACTTACGGAAGTTGACAAGGATACAGAATCCGGACTTCGCCCGAGAAGCTTAGACGAATATGTAGGACAGGAA
The DNA here is from genome assembly GCA_045601965.1 of Clostridia bacterium. Classification (GTDB taxonomy): domain Bacteria; phylum Bacillota; class Clostridia; order CAKSNL01; family HGM11501; genus HGM11501. The sequence continues at coordinate 5,734 of JAZSAR010000117.1, read as the reverse complement.
AAGGCGAGAGAGAACCTCTCTGTTTATATCGAGGCGGCGAGAATGAGAAAGGAAGCACTTGACCACGTGCTTCTCTACGGCCCTCCGGGACTAGGTAAAACCACACTTGCCGGAATTATATCAAACGAGCTTGGAGTTAATATGAGAATCACCTCGGGTCCGGCAATAGAAAAGCCGGGGGACTTAGCGGCAATACTTACAAACCTTTCGGAGCACGATGTATTGTTTATTGACGAAATTCACCGCCTTTCAAAGAGCGTTGAAGAAGTACTTTATCCTGCTATGGAAGACTATGCCATAGATATTATAATAGGTAAAGGCCCTTCGGCGCGTTCTATAAGGCTTGATTTGCCAAGCTTTACATTAATCGGCGCAACAACCAAAGCAGGAAGGCTTACATCACCCCTTCGTGACCGTTTCGGAGTTCAGCTCAAGCTTGAGCTTTACAATACTGAAGAGCTTAAGAAAATCGTTATGCGTTCTGCTGATATATTGAAAATAAAAATATCCGAGGACGGGGCAAGGGAAATTGCCTCCCGGTCAAGAGGAACGCCGAGAATTGCAAACAGACTTTTAAAGCGTGTCCGTGACTTTGCCCAGGTAAAGGGTAACGGAGATATAACAGAGGATATTGCGGACATTGCTTTGGGCAGACTTGAAATTGACAAAATCGGTCTTGATGCGGTGGATAAGCGTATGATTACAACTATTATCGACGTATTTAACGGAGGACCTGTGGGGCTTGACACATTGGCTGCAACAATTTCAGAAGACGCCAACACCATCGAGGATGTATATGAGCCCTATTTATTGCAGCTTGGCTTTTTAAATAGAACACCCCGGGGAAGAGTTGTAACCCGCCTTGCATATGAGCATTTCGGATTCCGTTATACAAAAGACGACAGCCAGTTAAAAATCGAAGAATAAAATAAAAACCTTTCGCATATTATTTAGCGGAAGGTTTTATTTTTTTACAAAGGGAATGATGTTTATGGTTGAAAAAAGAGGGAGTTTTTTTCCTTCGGTGATAGTGACAGGGGTCGCCTTTTTTGCTGTTATAGGCTTGATTTTCGGTGTTATTTCTGCAAAGAACAGCCCCGAAGCTTATGAAATAATAAAGGCAACAGAGTTGTTTTCAGGGGCTTTTTGGGAAACGTGGAAAAATGCTTTTTTGCAAAAAGGGATAATTACAGCATTGATTAGCCTTTCGGGAGTCAGCATTTTACTGCTGCCTGTGCCTCTGATAGCTATTGCGGTTAAAGGATATTCCTACGGATTTACTGCAGGATGTGTGGTGGCATCGTGGGGGATAAGGGGATATTTTCTTACGCTTTCCGGATTGCTTATACAAAATTTGCTTTATTTGTTACTGTCGATATTTTATTCGTCCTACGGGATAAATAAGTCAATAGGAACATATCTTAACAGAAGAAATTATGAGTACAGGGTAAAGCAGAACAAAAGCTTTTTACTTGTAACTGCAGCTGCATTTATATTGGTATGCCTTATTTCCTTTGCAGAAGCTTTTATATCGGTGACTCTTTATGAAATATAGTCAGAAACCGATTGATAATCAAGCTCCTTATGGACGGCGAGGTTTATTCCGCGGGACAGGATAACGGAAGCGCGGTGTATTATTGCATCTATGTTTTTAGGTGTAACCATCATGTTTTCGGAATTGGAGGAAAGGTACTCATCGATTATTTTTTCGCTTTCAGAATCGCCGATAAGAGCATTGGCTGAAACTAAAATGTCGCTTATAGCGTCATGTAAAACGGCGGAAGCATCAGATACAGTTGGAATTCCAACCACTATCACGGGAACTTGTAATGTAGATTCATTAAGTGCCGCCCTTCTGTTGTTGACACCGCTTCCGGGATTGATTCCGGTATCTGAAAGCTGAATTGTACATCCTACATGGGATGAGTCTCTTGATGCAAGGGCATCAATGGCAATAACGCAGTCGGGACTTATTTTTTCTGCAAGGCATGAAAAAATTTCGGCGGTTTCAATTCCTGTTATGCCTAAAACGCCGGGAGCGAGAGCGCACAGCGGAGATAAGGATAAATCGGTGGCAGCGGAAGGTGAAAGGTGTCTTGTTATAATTAAAGATGATACAACTTTCGGACCTATTGAATCCGGTGTTACTGCGGTATTTCCGAGACCTGCGGCTAATATTAACGGATTTTTCTTATTTTTCGGAATAAGCTTTTTTAATTCTTCGGCAAGGATAAGACTGAGTTCTTCCGTGAACAGCCCTGTTTTTATATGCTCTGAGTGTATTGTTATATAATTTCCCATAGGCTTCCCGATTTTTAGGGAAGCCTCTTTATTTTGTATCTTTACGTGAGTTACTGTATAAATACCATTTTTTATAGTGTATGATTCGACGCCGGGCAGGGTTTTAAGGTTATTTTTTTTCATATAAAAGTTTCCGGCTTCAAAGGCAAGATCTGTTCTTATATCTTTTATAATAATCAATCCTTTCGGAGAAAAAAGTATTTTTGTAAATATGCATTAATTATTTGCAAATATTTTATTAAATATACTTAAAATACACCTTGCACTTTTTTTATTTATTTGTTATAATATGAAAGGTACTGTAAAAATTAATTGTTTTTTGTAGGAGGAGTACAAATGGAAAGACGTATGGTAGGCGAACTCGGCATCATTGCAATGCGTGGTTGCGAAGAAATGGCAGAAAAGATTGACAAGTATCTTAAGGAATGGAGAAAGGACTCTCCCGATACTTATATCTTGAATCACAGCTGCCCCAGATTCGGAACAGGTGAAGCTAAGGCATTGATTAATCACTCTGTAAGAGGTTATGACATATTCATAGTTGCGGATATGTTCAACTATGGTGTTACATATAAAATGTACGGTATGGAAGTTCCCATGAGTCCCGACGACCATTTTTCAGATCTTAAGAGAATCATCGGAAGCCTTGGCGGTAAAGCAAGAAGAATCAACGTAATTATGCCCATGCTCTACGAAGGCAGACAGCATAAGAGAAGCGGAAGAGAATCTCTTGACTGTGCCATTATGCTTCAGGAGCTTATCCATATGGGAGTATCCAATGTATTCACATTTGACGCTCACGATGCAAGAGTACAGAATGCAATTCCTTACAACGGATTTGAAGATATAAAGACATCCTATCAGATGATAAAGGCACTGAAGCGTGCTTGCCCCGACATCGAATTCAACAAGGAGAAGATGATAATTGTTTCTCCCGACGAAGGCGGAATGAGCCGTTGTATCTTCACATCAACCGTCCTCGGCTTAGAGCTTGGTATGTTCTACAAAAAGAGAAACTATTCCATCATTGTTGACGGAAGAAACCCAATCGAAGCCCACGAATATCTCGGTAACAGCGTTGAAGGTAAGGACATCATCATTATCGACGATATGATTTCCTCAGGTGACTCCGTAATTGACGTTGCAAAGCGTCTTAAGGAAAGAAAAGCAGGAAGAATTTTCGTATTCGTTTCCTTCGGTCTTTTTACAAACGGGCTTGAAAACTTTGATAAGGCATATGAAGAAGGTCTTATTACAAAGATTTTCACAACCAATATGGTTTACAGAACAGAAGAGCTTAAGAAGAGAGCCTGGTACGGCGAGGTTGATATGTCCAAGTATATCTCCTACATTATAGATACCGTAAACTATGACAGATCTTTAAGCGAGCTTTTAGATCCTGCTGACAGAATCAAGAAGTTCCTTGCAAAGCATCAGTAATTATAAAAAATACGGCAGACAAAAGTCTGCCTTATTTTTTATTACCATAAATCTTCTTCCGCTACGTCGCTTATGTCGCCTTCCTTAAAGCCTGAAGCCTTAAGGTAAGGCTCAACCAAATCTCTCACATCGTGGAAATCTGCGTGGAAGTCAGAACCGAATGTAACTTTTATGCCCATTTCAAACATTTCTCTTAAGAAATCGGCATACTGATGACGGAATTTTTCAGTCGTTACATAATCAGTAAAGAAGCCTTTGTTGCACTCGATATACTTGCCGTTTTCCTTAAGGGCACTTCCAATATCCATATGCATGGAATGGGGGATAACGGAAAAATCCTCATACCATATGTGTTCCGGGTGATACCAGGGATGCCCCAAGATTGTGACACGCTCATCTGTTGCCATAAAAAGCTGCTGGCGGTACCATTCCTTGGCACAAACAGAAATGTCTTTCTGATAAACGTGAGCTTTAGGTGAATCAACTCTCCAATGGGAAGCACCGACAGCATATCGGATGCCGAGTGAAAGCATTTCTTCCTTGGTAAGCGCAAGCTCAATCGGATAAGGCGTTCCCTCTTCAGGGGGAACATATCCTTCACGGCTTCCGTTGTGAAGTGCTGCATAGTCATATTCGGGCTTTGCAATGGGCGTAAATTCAACACCAAGCACCAGGTGAGGATATTTTTCGTTTGCGGCTTTAACAGCCTCGGCTGACCTTTTTATGTCGCTTAAAAACTTATTATCATTATAATTTGCGTGGTCTGCAATACCTACACGGCAAAGCCCCTGGGAAAGTGCGCTTTCAGCTATCTCAGAAAGTGTATTTGAAGCATCAAAAGAATATTCGCTGTGAATGTGCCAGTCTGAATTTATAATCATAAAAAACACCTTTCTTTCATTTTTCTTAAGTTTGATTTTATCGCAAATAAAGCATTTAGTCAAGGCATTAATCAATTATTTCTTGATTATTTTCAAGCTTGGTGGTATAATATTACTACTATTTTCAGGAAGTGATTATATGACAGATTTGGAAAGAGCAATAGAGTTTTTCAAGCACGACCGATATGCAACTGATGCAACGGGTATAGAAATAGATGAAGTTTCGAAGAACTATGCAAAGTGCAGTATGAAAATTACTGATATTCATAAAAATGCTTTAGGTCACGTTATGGGCGGGGTTGCATTTACTCTGGCGGATTTTGTTTTTGCCATAGCCACAAACTTTGATGCGGAAAATCCCACCGTTACAACCGTAAGTCAGATAAGCTATCTTTCTTCGCCGAAAGGGGAGATTCTTTTTGGTGAAAGCCGCCTCATAAAAGATGGAAAGCGTAACTGCTTTTACGAGATTTTAATAACCGATAATTCGGGGACTGATATTGCTGTTGTGAACGTAACAGGAACTCATATTGTTAAATAAGGAAAGGGATAGATATGAAAAAAGGACTTGTTATGGAAGGCGGAGCAATGAGGGGGCTCTTTACCTCGGGCATACTTGATGTGCTTATGGAAGAGGGCATTACCGCAGACGGAGCAATCGGCGTTTCGGCAGGCGCAGCCTTCAGATGTAACTATAAATCCGGTCAGATAGGGAGAGCCCTTCGCTATAATAAAGAATATTGCAGAGACAAGCGCTATTGCAGCTTTCGTTCGCTTATTACTACAGGGGACTTATACGGGGCGGAATTCTGCTATAAAACGCTTCCAGAGGAGCTTGATATATTTGACAATGATGCTTATGAAAATAACCCTATGGAGTTTTATGTTGTTTGTACGGATGTTGTGACAGGACAGCCTGTGTATAAAAAATGCGACACCTTCAGAGGGAATAATCTTGAATGGATAAGGGCATCGGCATCCCTTCCTCTGGTGTCGAGGGTTGTGGAAATTGAAGGGTATAAGCTGCTTGACGGAGGTATTTCCGATGCCATACCCCTTAAGCATTTTGAGAGCCTGGGATATGAAAAAAATCTGGTTATCCTTACACAGCC
>JAZSAR010000116.1:0-4268 GCA_045601965.1 Clostridia bacterium | reverse complement strand
CCTAAGGCGTAGGTTATCATATTTCCTTCCTTGTCATAAAAAACCGTTGTGGGAAGGCTTTGTATTCCGTAGGTGTATGCCGCTATCTGCTCAAGGTCAAAGTATAAGGGAAACGTAAAGCCCTGCTCAGCTATATAGTTTTCGCCCTTTTCCCTTGTTTCCTGATAGCCGTCTGTCATATCTACTATCATAAAGTTTATTTCCTCGCCCTTTTCAAGATACATCTTTTCAAAATCGGGATGCTCCTCCTTGCAGGGGGGGCACCAGCTTGCCCAAAAGTTCACAACCGTGGGCTTCCCTCTCATACTGTAGAGCGTTACCTCGTTTCCTTCCCTGTCATACACCGTAAAGTCAGGTGCCTTTTCATCTTCGTTTGAAGGAACATCTTCTTTTGAAGGAGCATCTTCTGACGGAGTGCTTTCCGCCAGGCGGTCGGGGGCAAAGTTATCCCCAAGCTTATCATAGAGAAGATATGCACCGCCTATGAAAAGTGCAAATACCAGTACAGCAATTATCCACTTTAATTCTTTTTTCATATCAATCACCTAACATTCCCAAAAATATTCCCATAAGCCCGGTCATCATTAAAACACCGACTATGATTAAAAGGATTCCCGAAACAAGGTTTATTATGTTATAGTGCCTTTTTATAAAGCTGAAGGCACCTTTAAGCTTATCAATTAAAAGGGCACTTGCAATAAAGGGGATTCCGAGACCGAGTGAGTAGGCTATAAGCATAAATATGCCCTTTAACGTGCTTCCGGAGCCTGACGCCATCATTAATGCAGAGCCTAAAAATGTTCCGACGCAGGGAGTCCATCCTACAGAAAAGATTATTCCGAAAATAAAGGATGAAAAAAAGCCCAGCTCCTTATTATCCATTCTTCCGCTCATTCCGCGGAAGATATTTATCCTGAATACTCCCATAAAGTTTAGCCCGAAAAATATTACGATCAGACCTGTTATAATATTCACGGCAATCTGATATTTTCTTAAAAAGCCTCCCACAGCACCGGCAAAGGCACCCATAAGGATGAAAATTACGGTAAAGCCCAGAACAAAGCCAAGGGCGTTTATAAGTGTTTTCCCCATTCCCTTTTCCTCATCGTTTCCCGCAAAATAGGAAACGTAGACGGGAAGCATCGGAAGCATACAGGGCGATATAAAGGTTATTATTCCTTCAAGAAAAGATATAAGATAAAGCATAAAACACTCCTTGATATTAAAAGATATTATCAGTATACCACATATCTATAAAAAAAACAAGGCTGTCCGAAGACAGCCTTGTTTTTAGTCGTCGATTGAATTATCTGTTGCCTTTTCGTAAATTGCTTCAACCTCGGCAGAGGGCTTTTTGTCAAGAAGCGTAACCACTATCGCAGCTATACCTCCAATGATAAATCCGGGAATAATTTCATAAATTCCGGTTACTGCAGTAAGAGCCTTACCATCTGCAACAGGAAGCCACAGCCAGAGCATATCAACTACTGCACCAATAACAATACCCGTAACGGCACCCTTATATGTAAATCTCTTCCAGAAGAGAGATAAGAGAACTGCAGGACCAAATGCCGCACCGAAAATTCCCCATGCATTGGATACAAGATTCATAATAGCCTGTGCAGCTTTACCTTCGCTGCTTGCGATGAAGTATGCAACAACTGCAATTACAAGAACGATTATACGGCTTACCCAAAGCATTTCCTTGTTTGATGCATTTTTCCTTACTATAGGCTTATATATATCACTTGAGAAGGAAGATGCCGCAACAAGAAGCTGAGAGTCTGCAGTTGACATAGATGCCGCAATTATTGCCGCAAGCAACAATCCTGCGATAAACGCGGGGAATACATCGCGTGCCAGCTCAACAAAGATAAGTGACTGTTTTCCTGTTTCAAGAAGTGCCTTTGAAAGGTCTGTTCCGTCAGCATATACAAACATTCTTCCGAGATATCCTATCATAATTGTTGCTGCAAGGGAAAGTACAACCCAGATGATAGCAACAGTTGCACTCTTTTTAACCATGGAAGGCTTTTCAATTGCCATAAATCTTACGATAATATGAGGCATACCAAAATATCCGAGACCCCAACCGAGACCTGAGAGAATATCCTGCCAGCTTGCATTGAAGAAGTTTGCAACAAAAGTGAATTCTTCGCCGTTAGGTCCTGAATATACAGTGCTTATTGCCGCAGGATCAAGATCCTTTACGAATATAATTGCGATGGGAACGATTAAAAGTGCCGCAATCATCAAAAGTCCCTGGAAAAAGTCCGTCCAGCAAACGGCATTAAATCCGCCAAGGAAGGTATATACTAAAACAATTGCCGCAAAAATAATCATTGCAACCTCTGTTGAGAGGGACGGCACAAGAGTTGTGAATACATCAGCGCCTGCAACGAAAGCCGATGCAACATAAATTGTAAAGCATACCAAAAATACCACTGCACAGATAATACTTAATGTATGGCTCTTTGATAAAAAGCGGTTTGAAAGATACTGAGGAAGGGTAATCGCATCGCCCGATGCCTTGGAAAACTTACGAAGACGCTTTGCAACCAAAATCCAGTTAGCCGCAGTACCGATTGCAAGACCGATGCCGATCCACGCCTGACCGAAACCGAATGCAAGGATGCTTCCGGGAAGTCCCATCAAAAGCCATGCGCTCATATCCGACGCCTGAGCACTCATTGCAGTAACCCAGGGGCCCATAGCTCTTCCGCCGAGGAAATAATCCTTTTCAGAAACATTCTTTGATTTTACAAAGAAAAAGATACCTATGGCAATCATTGCCACAAAGTAAAGTACAAATGCTAAAATATCCATTTTCATTCTCCTTTATTTTAATGTACCTTGGGATTATAACACACTTTTTCACAAAAATCAATAGGGAACTGATTACAGACTGCAGTCTATACTCAGTTCCCTTAAAAATCAATATACACCTTGTACCTCAAGACTTTTATCCCTGTACCAAAACTGATACTGAAAATTTACTTTTAATAAACTTTAATTTCTTTAAGAAACATAGGCATTGTTTTTTTTGCATATTGCTTTAATGAATATTCTCCGTTACAAAGGCACCAGTCATACAAAAGCGCCCTTTCGCACATTGCATAAAGCTTGACGATTTCGTTTACCGACATATCCTCTTTAAGCTCGCCTTTTTCCTGTCCCTCTGTCACAATCTTTTTAAGAAGCTTATAGTAAACCCGTTTACTGTCAAGAAGGTGTTTCTCCCCTTTTGTTACAAGCTGTGTGGAATAGAGTCTTTTCAAAAGCTCAATATCTATTCTGTTTTCAATCATGGAAAAAAGCTTTTCGTTTAAGTATAAAAGCTTATCAAAGGCGTTTTGTCCCTCCGGCATATTCTCCTGAAGGCGACTGTACTCATCGTCGAATATGTAGGAAAGGGATTCAAAAAGTGCATCCTTACCCTCGAAATAGTGATAAAATGAGCCCTTGGATGTGCCGGAACGCTCAATTATCTCTTCAACGGTGGTATCGTCATAGCCCTGCTCATAAAACAAATCCCACGCCGCTTTTATTATTTTGCCTTTAGTGTTTCTCTCAGTTTTCTTAGACATATGAAAATTCCTTTATTCGCAGAATTTCTTTATATAGTTTCTTATGGAATCGTTTATTATCTTTACGGATTTTTCCTTGCCGCTTACTTATATTCCGCAGCAAGCTTTTCAAATGAAGGAAGGGATTTTTCAATCATTTCCGTTGATACGCAGTAGGAAATTCTGATGTAGCCGGGATAGCCGAAGCTGTCACCGGGCACAAGCAAAAGTTCATACTTCTTAGCCTTTTCGCAAAAAGCGTGGGAGTCAGTTTCCATAGCCTTTACGAAAAGATAGAACGCGCCATCGGGCTGTGCCACCTTATAGCCGTATTTTGTGAGTGCATCGCATAAAATGTCGCGGTTTTTCTTGTAGATTGAAATATCCGCTGTTTTTCCTATGCACTTAGGTACAATCTTCTGGAAAAGTGAAGGTGCACAAACAAAGCCAAGGCTTCTGCCCGCTCCGCAAACCGCAAAGTAAACCTTCTTCCAGTCGGTTGCCTTGTCTGGAACTAAGATATAACCTATTCTCTCACCGGGAAGGGAAAGTGACTTACTGAAGGAATAGCAAACGATTGTGTTGTTGTAGTAGTTAGGAATAAAAGGAACAGTTACGCCTTCTGTGTATACAAGCTCACGGTAGGGCTCGTCCGCAATTATGTAAATTTCCTTGTTATATTTCGTTTCCGCTTCTTTCATA
>JAZSAR010000115.1:0-7909 GCA_045601965.1 Clostridia bacterium | reverse complement strand
GCCTGCCTGAAGCAAGGATAGCCATATTTATTTCGTGATGCGCCTGAATTGATGCAGCATCAATGGCAATATCAAAGTCACACTTTTCGATTAATTCGTAAACATTTTCATAAACTTCGGGAACGCCGTATTTTGCGGCGGGAGCTTCTGCTCTTTCCTTTACTATATCAACTACTGCAACGCAAACTGCGTTTGCTTCCTTGGTAATATTCGGAAGATACTGGGCATTTGCAAACATACCGCAACCGATTACGGCAACCTTATACTGCTTTGTCATAAAAATACCTCCTTAAGCATTTGCTTAATTATCTATTTACAATTATAAAAAGAGATGCTATAATTGTAAATAGATTTTATTATTAAAATGGTGGACAAAATTAACATAAGAATGGTGATTTTATGTTCTACTGCTTGGATTTATCGCACTTTCCGAAAGTTACAAAGGTGTATTCAGTTACCAGAAAAACTGTGTGGCAAGTGGCGGATCCTTACAATATTTTTATATATGTTGAAAAGGGAAGCTGTTTGGTTGAGATAAACGGTGAGGAGCGAAAGGTGGAGGAAGGAAGCATCTTTTTCATACCCGAAGGGCAAAGCTATAAAAGAAGCCCGGATGGTGACACCTTTTGCACGATGACCTATATTCACTTTAAGTCGGGGGAGGTAATTCCCCTTTCGGCAGAGGAGCTCAAAAGCGAAATCATTAAAAGGCGTGACGGCATAAATAAGAGCATCCTTGAAAACGGAACGGATGAAAGCCCTTATGCTGCATATATTTCGGAGTGTTGCGGCTTTAACGGAAAAGAGAATGAGTTTTCGGAAGCTTTCACACGCCTTCGTAAAAACTTTTCCCGTCACCACATAGAAAGCGGACTTAAAACATCTCTGGCTCTTTGCGAAATCTTAGGTCTTATGACGGAGGAAACCAGGGAGAAAATAAAGGACGAAACAAGGATAGAAAAGGCGGTGCCTCCAAATTTACGCCGTGCCCTTTCATTTATAAAGCAAAATTACACCGAAGAGATTACCCTGTCAGACATTGCGAAGCATTCAAGTGTCACAAAACAGCAGATTATAAGATATTTCCGCAAAGAGCTTAAAACCACACCTATGAGCTATGTTACCTGCTGCCGGTTAAACCGCGCAAAGGAGCTTTTCTTAAACAAATCCTACCAGACGGTGGGAGAGGTGGCGACAGAGGTTGGCTTTTCCGACGTTCACTATTTTTCAAGAGTGTTTAAAAAAATAAACGGGGAAACCCCGACTGAATTTATAAATAGAATAAGAAACTTTGATGAAAAAAAGCACTTATCGGAATAAAAAAATTCCAAGGCAGATGCCTTGGAATTTTTTATTTACTTATTCTACAGAAAACTTCTTGAGCTCGGATGCCAGATCGTCACAATCGTCAGAGTGAACTGTGAGAGTGAGAGGCTTGCTCAGATCAAGGCTGAAGATGCCCATGATTGATTTTGCGTCAACCACATATCTGGAGGATGCAAGGTCGATGTCGTAGGGGCACTTGTTAACGATGTTAACAAACTCCTTCACGTCTAAAATAGAATTAAGTGCGATGTTAAAAGATTTCATGTAAAACATCTCCTTTCCTTTATATAATACCACAAAATATGTTTTCAGTCAACATTTTACCGTCATTTTTACATTCTTTTAAAAATATACTTGTGATATAGCACAAAAAACGGAGGCTCACTTTTCGTATTTTGGATATCCGCAGATACTTTTTCCTGCGTTTTCATAAAGTATCCGGCAAAGCTCTGCCACCTGCAAAAATTCCGATCTTATACCAAAGGAATCCTTTCCTTTTTTGGCAAGGCGGGCATTTTCGATTACTGATTCAAAGCTTGCGCTTCCCTTGAATTCCGAATTTTTAAGGAGGAGGGAAAGCTCCGCTCCCGATGCGGCAAGGGCAAAGTTTTCGCTTTTATTTAAGGAGAGGCTCTCTTTTATCACGAATTCCGAAAGCTTGCTTTTATCCTCGCCGGGGGACTTATAGCGGATGCGGAAGGTAAGTAAATCTCCTTTGTCAATTACGCTCTGATACTTAAGATTGGCGTTTTCCGTGGCATCACCCGGTACTATCTCGTAAAGCACAACCAATGTGTGGCCTGAGCCCACTTCCCCTGCGTCCTTTTTGTCATTTTCGAAATCCTCCGTTTCGAGCAGACGGTTGTCATAGCCTATAAGGCGGTAGGATTTTACTTTTTTGGGGTTAAATTCCGCCTGGAATTTAACATCGTCGGCAATGGTGTATAAAGTGCCCGTAAGCTTATCTGAAAGAACTCTTTTTGCCTCCATTAAGGAGTCGATATAGGCATAGTTTCCGTTGCCCTTGTCGGCTAAGGTCTCCATCCGGGCATCCTTATAATTTCCCATGCCGAAGCCGAGGACGGTTAAGTAAATGCCAAGCTCCCTTTTTTCTTCAATCAGCTTTTCAAGCTCTTCATTATCAGTCATACCTACGTTAAAGTCTCCGTCGGTGCAAAGGATTATGCGGTTGTTGCCGTTAACTTTATTATCGAGGGCAGCCTCATAAGCAAGGCGGATTCCCGCTTCGCCGTTGGTGGAACCGAAAGCCTCCAGCGAATTTACCGCATCCAATATTTTGTCTCGATGCTTAACCTTTGTGGGTTTAAGGGCATAGCCTGAGCTTCCTGCGTATGTAACTATTGTAACAGTGTCATCTGCTGAAAGCTTGTCAAGTAAAAGGGAAATGGATTTCTTTATTAAAGGGAGGCGGTTATCCTGATGCATAGAGCCTGAGGTGTCAATTAAAAACACTAAATTCTGGGGAACCTTCTTTTTTATTTCCTCGCCCTTTAATGCAAGCATCAAAAGAAGGTTATCTTTGTTCCAGGGGCAAGCGTGAAGCTCGGTAGTAACGGAAAAGGGTGTTCCGTCGGAGGGCAGAGGAAGGTCGTAGTCAAAGTAGTTTATGACCTCTTCCGTGCGAACCGCATCTGCGGGCGGAAGATTCCCATCCAGGATAAAACGGCGGATAACAGAGTATGATGCCGTGTCAACATCCGCCGAAAAGGTGGATAATGGGCTTGTTACTGGGTTTTTGAAGATGGATTCGTCGGCGCTTTCATATTCTTCTTCCGAAAGGGAGTTGTAGTCAGAATCATACATAAAATATGCACGGCTGTTTTCCGTGGCAGATGCCTTTTCCTTGGCTTCGCCAACGGCATAATCTGCAGTAAGGTAGTATTCGCCGTCGTCTTCCGCTTCATGGATTCCGATCACCTCGGGGGCTTTGCATCCGGCAAGGGAGAAAAGTGTTGCGGATGTTAAGATAAGTGCAAAAAATTTCTTTTTCATAAAATCATTCCTTTCACCAGTTTTCATAAATAATACAAATTTTGGATTTATAAGGTTGCAAAAGAGAAAAAGTTTGGAAGCTTTAAACAAAAAAAGGAAGGTGCTTTTGTGCGGTTTTTAAGATTTATGGGTTCGGTTTTCTGCATTACGGCAATTTGCTTTATGTGTCTTCTTGCGGCATCGGTGTTCAATGAGGAACTGGCAGAGAGCCTTAGAGAAGCGGGAAATAATGCTCTTACGGTAATTCGTGAATTTTCCGAAAAGGCGGAAATAAATGTGTTTTCGGAGTCAGACAAGTGATTAAAATTTCAAAGGGACTTTATATTCACTTTTCGGTTTTTATCCTGTTTTTAGTTTCTGCTTTTTTTGGCACAGCGGATATAACAGCAATGGCATTTCTTACGGCATTTTGCCACGAATTAAGTCATCTTCTTGCAGCTCTTTTGCTAAAGGAAAAATGCCGCGGCATTGCCATTATGCCCTATGGCTGCAGGATGTTTATGAATGTGGGAAAAAGCCCGGGGAAGGAATTTTTAATTGCATCGTCAGGCCCGCTTTTCAACCTTTTAATGGTGCTTAGCTTAAGAAAAGGGCCGCTTTATGAAATCAATCTTGCAATGGCTTTAATTAATCTTTTTCCCGTTATGCCTCTGGACGGAGGAAGGATGCTTTCGTCTTTAATTGCTTTTTTTACAGGCAGCTTCAGGGCACTATCCATAATGAAAATAATTTCTCTTTCGGGGGGCATCGCTCTCACATTGCTCGGGATTTTCCAGGCGATAGCTACGGGTTTTAATCTTTCTGTTTTTACTGCGGGAGCATTTTTGCTTTTTTCCGCAATTACTGACCGGGGGCGGGAAAGCTTTTATGCAAATGTTCTGGAGGATTACGATAAGCTTGAGGACGGATGCAGTAAAACATTGATTCTTGCAACACGGGAAAGTCTTCAGGCAAGAAGGATTCTGCCTCTTATTCCGCCGACAAAGTATGCTCTGATAAAGGTAATAGGAAATGACGGAAAAGTAAAATCAGAAATCACGGAGGAGGAGCTGAAGAGGGAAATAATCGAGAAGGGAGCAGGGATACGCCTTCGGGAAATAACTTAAAAAGGGCTTGAAAGGAAAGGCAGTTTGTGGTAAAATGAAGAGTATACAAAAGTAAGAAATGAGGATTGCTCATGAAACTCGACAAAATATTAAAAAGGGTGCAAAAGCCCGGCCGCTACACAGGCGGTGAATATAACAGCGTCAAGAAAAATCCCGAAGACGTTAAAATCCGTTATGCCTTCTGCTTCCCCGACTCCTATGAAATCGGTATGAGCCATCTTGGTATGAAGATTTTATATCATTTATTAAACGAAAGGGAAGACACCTTCTGCGAAAGAGTGTTTGCTCCCTGGCCCGATATGGAGGAGGAAATGAGAAAGGAAGGGCTTCCTCTTTTCTCCCTTGAAACCAAAACGCCCGTCCGCGATTTTGACTTCGTTGGCTTTACGCTTCAGTATGAAATGTGCTACACCAACGTGGTTAATATGCTGGATTTGGCAGGAATCCCCCTTTATTCAAAGGACAGAGGGGAAGACTGCCCCTTTATCTATGCCGGCGGCTCCTGCACCTATAACGGCGAGCCCGTGGCGGACTTTTTCGACTTTTTCTCAATAGGCGAGGGGGAAGAATCAACCCTTGCCCTGATGGATGAATACCTTTCCTGGAAAGCTTCGGGCGAGGACAGACAGGGCTTTTTAAAGAGAGTTTCCCGCCTTAAGGGCTTCTATGTACCTTCCTTCTATGATGTAGAATATAACGAAGACGGAACTATAAAGTCCTTTGAGAAGAATACCCCCGATGCCCCCGACAAGGTAAGAAAGTGCGTTATGGAAAACCTTGACGAAGCATATTATCCCGATAAAATAATCGTTCCTTATATAGATGTTGTCCACGACAGAATTATGCTTGAAATGTTCCGCGGCTGTATCCGCGGCTGCCGTTTCTGCCAGGCGGGTATGATTTACCGCCCCGTAAGGGAAAAGAGCCCCGAAACACTTCTCCGTCAGGCAGAAGCTTTGATGAAATCAACGGGCTATGAGGAAATGTCTTTAATGTCACTTTCCACCAGCGATTACCGTTCACTTGGCTGCTTTACGGAAGAGCTTTTAAAAATGACGGAAAAGGAAAAGGTAAGCTTATCCCTTCCGTCCCTTAGAGTGGATAACTTCTCCCTTGATTTAATGAGCAAGGTGCAGAAGGTAAGAAGAACAGGGCTTACCTTTGCCCCCGAAGCGGGAACCCAGAGGATGCGTGACGTTATAAATAAGGGTGTTACGGAAGAGGATTTGTTAAAGAGTGCAAATCTTGCATTTACGGGCGGCTGGACAAGCATAAAGCTTTACTTTATGATAGGTCTTCCCTTTGAAGAGCTTTCCGACTGCCTCGGCATTGCCGACCTTTCCAAAAAGGTAGTAAGTGAATTTTTCAAAACATCCCCCGAAAAGGGCAAGCGTCCTTCTGTTACCATAAGTGTATCATCCTTTGTTCCGAAGCCCTTCACACCTTTCCAGTGGGCAAGGCAGAATGAAATGGAAGAGCTTCGTGAAAAGCAGGTTGCATTAAAGGAAGAAATAAACTCCAAATTCATTAAATATAACTGGCACGAATCTACATTAAGTGTTCTTGAAGGCGTGTTCGCCCGAGGCGACAGAAGACTTTCCAAGGTAATTGAGCTTGCGGTTAAAAAAGGCTGTAAGTTTGACGGATGGGATGAATTTTTCCTTGCGGACAAGTGGGAAGAGGCCTTCAGAGAAGCAGGACTTTCCCCCGAGTTTTACAGACGTGAGCGTAGCTATGATGAAATTCTTCCCTGGGACAAGATTGATATCGGCGTAACCAAGGAATTTTTAATGAAGGAAAATGAAAATGCCAAAAAGGCGATAGTGACACCCAACTGCCGTGAGAAATGCTCGGGCTGCGGTGCCGCATGCTTCAAGGGAGGTGTATGCTATGAGTAGAATGTGGTTAAGATACGAAAAGGGAGAGGACGCAAAGTACATTTCTCACCTTGATTTCCTCCGTGCTATGACAAGAACATTAAGGCGTGCAGAAATCCCCGTAAGCTTCTCTCAGGGCTTTAATCCCCATCCCCGTTTAAGCTTTGCTCTGCCGCTTCCGCTCGGCACAACAAGCATATGCGAGCTTATGGAGCTTGAAACTGATATGGAAATATCGCCCGACGAGCTTGTTGCAAGGCTCAACAACTTTGTGCCCTTCGGACTTAAGTTTACCGAAAGCGGAATTTCTCCCGATAAAAACAAATTTAAGGCAATTTGCTGGTCAAAGTATAAGATAACTCCTGAAACTATGCCAAGTGAGGAAGATATCGCGGCATTTCTTTCTGAAAAGGAGATAATAACCCTTAAGAAGACAAAGAGCGGAGAGAAAGAAACGGATATCAGAAAAGAGATAGCATCAATTAAAATTGCGGGAAATGACCTTATTATGATTCTTGCCGCAGGAAATGATGCTTACTTAAAGCCTGAGTTCGCTCTCTGTGCCATGGAGAAATATATCAAGGGATTTTCCGCAGGTGATTACGACTGCGTAAGAACAGGCATCCTTGACAAAGAATTCAAATATATATAAATATTTATATATTTACACATTTATAATTATCTATATAATATAAAGGGTGAAACGTATGGATATACACGAGCTTCGGGAAAAGCTTAAGCATTATAGCTATATGTACTATGTAAAGGACGATCCCGAGATAACCGACTATGAATATGATATGATGATGCGCGAGCTGATTCGTCTTGAGGAAGAATCCGGTGAGCCCATTCCTCCCGACTCACCTTCAAGGAGAGTCGGCGGTGAAGCCTTATCAAGCTTTTCCAAGGTGACACATGAAGTCCCGCTTCAGAGTCTTACCGATGCGTTTTCCTATGATGAGCTTCGTGACTTTGACAGAAGGGTAAAGGAAGAGTGCTTTGACGCCACATATGATGTGGAGGTTAAGATTGACGGTCTTTCCGTTGCCCTTACCTACGAAGGGGGCTATTTCGTAAAGGGTGCTACCCGCGGCGACGGTGAAGTGGGTGAGGATGTGACGGAAAACCTTCGCACCATCGGTTCAATTCCCTTAAAGCTGACAGAAGATGCTGACATCATCGTGAGGGGTGAGGTTTATATGCCCCGAAAGAACTTTTTTGCATTGAATGAAAAAAGAGAGGAAGCAGGCGAGCCCTTATTTAAAAATCCCAGAAATGCGGCGGCAGGCTCCCTTCGTCAGCTGGATTCTAAAATTACGGCAGGTCGTGGTCTTGACATTTTGATTTTCAACGTACAAAAGTGCGATGCAAAAAACTTTGATACACACACAGAATCCCTTTCCTATCTTGAAAGTCTCGGCTTTAAGATGGTGCCTGTGAGAAAAAGCTGTAAAACAATAGACGAAGGCATTGCCGAAATCGAAAAAATCGGAAGCGGCGAATACAATTTAGGCTTTGAAATTGACGGTGCGGTTATAAAGGTAAATGAGCTTTCCTACCGTGAAAAATTAGGCTCTACCGCAAAAG
>JAZSAR010000114.1:0-2570 GCA_045601965.1 Clostridia bacterium | reverse complement strand
CGCCTGTAACGTCGCTTCCTGCTTCAATGCCAAGAGACTTCTGGCAGTCTTCTTCGTTTGCGATGATTACGTCAACATACTTAACAAGCTCTCTCATAATTTCCTTTGCTTCCTTGCCGTACTTCCAGAGGTTCTTTCTGTAGTTTAAGTCGCAGGAAACCTTTAAGCCCATTTCCTTTGCTGCCTTACAAGCTGCAAGAGAAACATCAGCTGCGCTCTGGGAAAGAGCGGGGGTGATACCTGTGATGTGGAACCACTCTGCACCGTCGAAAATCTTCTTAAAATCGAAAAGATCGGGTGTTGCAAGAGCGATGGAAGAATAAGCTCTGTCATAAATTACCTTTGAAGGTCTCTGGTTGGAGCCTGTTTCAAGATAGTATGTACCGAGTCTTCCTTCGGAATATACGATATCGGAAATATCAACGCCGAAGCCGCGAAGCTGGCAGGTAAGTGCATATGTAATGTCGTGCTTGGGAAGAGCGGTAACGTACTTTGCTTCCATACCGAAGTTGGCAAGGGAAACTGCAACGTTTGCTTCACCGCCGCCGAAGGTTGCCTCAAGCATGGGGGACTGCATAAATCTCTCAAGACCGGGAGACTTAAGTCTTAACATAATTTCGCCGAGTGTAACAACTTTTTTCATAACAAAACGTCCTTTCTATTATTTCTGAAGAAGGTGAAGTGCAAAGCCTGCAATTTCATCCTTAAAGAATATAACCTTCATTGAGCCGTCAGCATTGAAAAGTGCGGAAGATTCGTCAAATTCAATGCCCTGAGCCTTTAAGTGGTAAACTGCTCTGTCAACAGAGTTTGTCTTGATTGCGATGTGACCGTTTACGCCTTTGCCTTTGCCCTTCATGATTTCGATAATCTTGCCCGCCCAGAAGCTGGAATTGCCTTCGGAAGTTTCGATACCGCCGAAAGCCTTTGCAAACTTAACTGCAACATCGGAAGCTTCTGCAGCATCAGCTGTGTTAACGCCGATGTGACCGATTTCAAAGCCAAGCATAATGGAAACAGCTTTCTTTGTGAGTTCGGTAATCTTGTCCCATTCGCCGTTTTCGATATAGTCTTCCTTAACCATAAAGCTTCCGCCGCAGGCAAGGATTTTCTTGTTTGTGATGTATGTAGTTAAGTTATCAAGTCCGATTCCGCCTGTGGGGATGAACTTAAGATTGCCGTAGGGAGCAGATAATGCCTTTATCTTATCGATACCGCCGCTCTGCTCTGCGGGGAAGAACTTAACAACCTTTAAGCCAAGCTCCAAAGCCTGCTCAATTTCTGTGGGAGAAGTACATCCGGGTGTGGGGATGATGTCATTCTCTAAGCACCAGGAAACAACCTTGGGATTGAAGCCGGGGCTTACGATGAATTTTGCGCCTGCGTTTTTAGCACGCTGGGCCTGTTCTATGGTAAGAACTGTTCCTGCACCAACTAACATTTCGGGGAAAGCTTCTGATACTCTCTTTATAGCTTCCTCGGCAGCTTCTGTTCTGAAGGTAATTTCGGCAATGGGAAGACCGCCGTCGATTAAAGCCTTCGCAAGGGGAACAGCCTTTTCAACGTCATTGATTTTTATAACCGGTACGATACCGATATCGGATATTTTCTTTAACATAAAAACACCTCTTTTAAAAATTTTTGCAATTATATTATATATTTTTATTTTCACTAAGTCAATGCAAATTCTTGCTTTTTTTGCAAAAAATCTTTAATTTTTTGCTCTCTTTTATCAAAGTGTAAGCTTTTTTCTGTAGGCGGTGGGAGAGATGCCTTTGTACTTTTTAAAAAGCTTGCCGTAATAGGAGGCACCGGAAAATCCCGATGGGATTGCAACCTCTTCTATTGAAAGGTCTGCTTTTTCTAAAAGTTCTAATGATTTATCAAGCTTTTTTAAGTTTATGTATTCGCCGAGAGCCATACCGAAATGCCTGTTTGTAAGCTTGTATAAAGTGGTTTTGGAAAGGTAAGTGCCTTTTGAAATGGAGTCGGGCGTTAATACCTCTCCTAAGTGCGCATCGATATATTCCGTCAGTATGTCAAGCTTATGTCCGCTTTTTGTTTTTACCATATTTTCGGTTAAAATATATTTTGTAAGCATCACCGCCACGCTTATAACGCCTTTTATCTTGCTGTCGTCAAAGGTGGGGAGTGCATCAAAGCTTTTTTTCATTTCTTCCATCGGAAGACCGGTGTGGGCGATTAAGGGATAAACCTTTTTAAAATCCGTTTCCTTTTTCATCTGTCCTAAAATTATGTAGCCAAGAACAAAATCATTGTGGGTTATGGGAACCGCAATATCAACAAGCCCGGCGTGGCAGATGTGATGCTCCGCCTTAAGGCTTTTTTTACACCTTTCGATAAGCATACTGTCAGAGGCGTGACATTTATTGCGTGACTGGAGGAGGGAGTCAATAAGGCGGCAATATGGCGGAATGTCACAATGCTCCTTGTAGTCGTTCCAGAGAATCTGTGTGTGGCCGTCCTTGTCGATAAGATTTATATTTATTCCCGTGGCATTGGAAAAGTCACGAAGTGCCGAAATAAGCTTTTCTTTGTCATAACGTATA
>JAZSAR010000113.1:0-2047 GCA_045601965.1 Clostridia bacterium | reverse complement strand
GGATTTGTTTATTGCCTGCGCATCATAATAATGCCCCATCTTATTTCCTTCACGATCACAAAAAGCATTGTCCCAGCGCCAGAAATCATCGTGTGTCACCAGCCAGTAGGTAAAGTAGGAAATCCTCTTCATACCGTAGGCAAGGCTCATATTTATCTCCCAGGCTATTTCGGCCCTTGTCAAATCGCGGTAAGGCCCGTGGCAAATTAAAAGCACAATGAGCATTGCGGGGATGTTGTACTTTTTTGCTTTTTCGCGCACCATTGCGATGTTTTCAAAAAATCCGCCTCTGTCATCCTCTTTTTCTGCCGCTATGCGGATAAGTCTTTCGCGCTCTGAAATGCCTGAGTCTGATTTTATCTCATCCCTTGCATCACGGCCGCGGAAATGATAGTGGTCATAGCTTATGAAGGGTGGCTTTACGGTTTTTATGAATTCTTCAAGATATTCTTCATAGCCATTTGTTCCGAGCTGCTTATTGCTTGCATAGTTGGGGAAAAGATTTATAACGCATTCCCTTTCGCTGTCATAACGGCGGAAAGCATCAACCATTTTTGAAAGAATGGGGAAATTCTCTTTTCCCGGCTCATCCGTTAAATCGTAGCCGATTACGGCAGGATAGTCTTCATACTCAGAAACTATACGCTTTACAATCTCTTCGACCTTATCTTCTGCATTTTCCCAGTATGCATTTTTCAGCTCCGCATCCTCAACATATGCCCTTATTCCGTATTTTTCAAGAAGCGGAATTACCTTTTTATTTACTTCATATCCGAAATTAAGCGTTGCCAGAGTTATGCCCGCTTCTGCCATATCGCGGATGCATTCTTCCTTTACGGCGTGCTCTCCATCAGGCCCATAGAAATATGTAATATCAAATTTATCCATGGTTTCACTTCCTTATATTTTAAGTGTCGTAATCGAAATAATAAAAAGTGTCCGTATCACTATCATAAATTGCAAATGAGAAGTTGTATGAGCTTCTGTCGAAAATTTTTGTGTCATCTTTGCTGTCGGTGCTTTCCATATGCCTGTCTAAAAACATATAATAACCCTTTTCTATTTCGGGAATATGTACTTCGTCATAAAGACCATAGCGAGTTTTTCCGTTTTTCTCCCCGCCATAGATGAGCCAATCCAGATTTTCCGTAAGAGGAAGCGCGTTCCACCCCTTTAATATCTCAGATGCCTTTTCTTTGTTATCGGAGCAGTCCATAATAAGATAATATGTTCCGTCTCCGTGAAATCCGCCGTGAGTGTCCTCTTCTTCAATGATAACAAAATCCTTTTTAGCAAAGCCGAAACGCTCTCTTCTGTTTTCTATAAAGCCTGTAACCGAAGACGTTGACGCAAGATAAATAAGCGCCAGTATGCAATGAAACAGCGGAAGAAAGGATTTAACAGAAAATCTTTTATCCTTCCACGTTTTCACCAGTCCCGATATGTAACTTACGATATATGTTCCGCTTATAAGTATTCCGATAAAACACCAGACTATCCAAATCAGTGATTTATCCGCAACAACCCCGAGGAATGTAAAAAGAAACCCCAGCGCCGCCACGGGAATTGCAAGTGCAAAAAATGCAAAAAATGCTATAATAAGAATTTTATTTTTCATAACCTTACTCTTTTCATATAAATTTCATTATCGCAGACAAGGGGAAGGCTTTTTGTCCCTTGTATATCAAACTTTAAAATCAGTGAACGATTTAGCTGTATAGATTTAACTTTGTCAAATCTATTCTACCATATATTCCCCTCGTTTTCAAGAGGCTGATACCAAAAAGAACACGGACTTCCAAAGAAGTCCGTGTTCTTTCACACAATTTTCATTAATGTTTCTGTAAGGAGTAGTACCCAAAAATGTACGTCCCCTTTTGTATAACCTTGTCCATCTAAATAAATATCGTATAGAAGTTGACAAAAAAGGTACGTCCCCTTTGTCTTAATCAGAGATATTTCCGTTGTCATCAAAGCTGTAGCCTGTTACGCTTCCGTCAGGCTCCGTTACGGAAGAAAGACGGGAAAGTGCATCGTAAGTGTATTC
>JAZSAR010000112.1:0-2813 GCA_045601965.1 Clostridia bacterium | reverse complement strand
TTAACGCAGTTTCCGCAATTTCGGTAAATACATAGTTAAAGCGACCGTAAGGAGCAACACTGCCTTCTGCATAGAAGTTAAGTAAGTCTCCGGGGTTTTCTACGGAGTCTGTCCACTTGAATTCAAAGTCAACCGCTCCTGTTTCTCCGATTAAGCTTCTCGGAAGCTCCATCTGAAGGGCAGAGCCTGCTACTGTGTAGCTTACGTTGCCTATTGTTTCCCAACTGCCTTTATACTTTGATAATACCTTATCACCCGCAAGGTTTACTGCGTAGTCATAGCCTTCCCAGCCCGTAGCATAATTTCTGTCAGCATTTATGTAGAGTGTTAAGAAGCCCTTTACGCCTGTCTTTATATCCTTTTCAGTGTTTACAAGGAAGTAGAAATTATCATTGTCAACCGTTACCTTTGCGCTCTTTATTGCATTTTCAACCTTGGTTGTGTAGTGATGTACTTCATCGGTTTCTGTATGATGAACACCAAGACCGTAGGAATCTCTCTCATAGTCCTGATAATAGTTTAAGTATTCGGGTCCAACGCCTGCCCACTGGGAAGCATCCGCCGTAATATCGATGGTCTTTGCACCGCTTAAAGTGGGTACGGGGCGAACGCCCTTATATTTTCTTACAAAGTCGCAAAGAAGATTGTAATAGTCGTCCTTTATGGGGCCGCGTACCGGCTCAAAGTCACGGCTGTTTTCATAGTCAAAGGTGTCAACGTAAACAACGCCCTTGAATATGCCGTAAACATCATATCGAACTGTTGTAAGCTCGTTCCAGCCGTCAAGCATAATAAACTCAGGTCCTGCTTCAAGGGCAAGGTTTGCCTGCTCACGGAAGAAATAGCCCTCGCGCATACCGTTTTCCGAATAATCCTCACCGAATATCTCAGAAAAGCCTCTGCCCTTTGAGTAAGGATCGGAGAATACGCCTGTCATACCCACACCGTAAACGGTGGACTGGTTTATTGCCGTACCAACCACAACAAATTCAGGACGACCTGTCTCTTTGTCCACATTTCTTAATACCTGGGGGAAGTTTTCAAGCCACATCCAGTAATTACTGAAGGTTCTGTCGTTTCTTCCGCCGTTCATACGGATTGTGAAAAAGTCCTCCGTATCCTTTACAAGCTTACGCTCCATAAGGTTGTCGGAATCAACGCCATTAATTGCACGCTCGGGCACAGCATTACCGAAGATTAACGGTTTATCCTCCCAGTGATACCAGATATCAGTATAGTTGTGCTCGATAAAGCAGTTTGCATAAATCGCCATAAGGTTTCTGTAGCATATATCAGAATCCGAACCCATATGGGAGAAAATTGAGAATTTGGGAATATCAATGCCGGATGCCTTTGCATCACGGAAAGCTTCTGCAATTACGTTAAGGGTTGAGATGAAGTCCCATCCGCCGTTGGTATAGTCAAAGAATATGGCAGCAACACCGGCTATTGCCATCATTTCCGCGTGCTTTCTGTATACCCAGTAATCATAGGAATTATAAAAGCCAAGTACAGGCTCACCCCAGTAGTATTTTGCAAGATCATCCCAGGCAGGATCGTTAAAATCCTTCATTGCATCGGGATGGTTTTTTACAACCTCGGGAATTACACCTGCGTGTTGGTTTGGACCTTCAGAAGTGTGCCAGTTCCAGTAAAGCATACCGATTTCTCTGCCGTCGGCCTTGGGTGCACCGGTTTCTTCAAAGTTTGCCACCGCTCTTCCGTAGCTGTCGGTTGCCGCCCAGGTATCGGAATAAACATCCTTTATAAAGGAATCGTCCACAAACTTGTCATAGTCGGGATTTACAAAGCCCTTTTCATAAAGGGTTATGTCGTGAATCCTCATGGAAGCAGTTCCCGTACCTTTTCCGTAGAGACAGTAAAAATAAAGGTCGTGCACGCCGTCAATTTTTCTGATTGAGGTATATTCCTTTATGTTTTCACCGTCATCGGACAAGGTTATGTAGCCCAGAGGCTCTCCCCTCTTATAGTCATCTGCCATAATGACTAAAGTTTCACCGTTGGAGCTTGTGTTACGGAGGTTAACCGTAGCTGTAACTCCGATGGAGTTTATGCCGGTTAAGTCCACATCCTTGAACATAAAATATTCCTTATGCTCAAAGCCTCCTATATGCATTTCGGGGGTATAAATTTTTGCTGATTTTTCATCGACATCAGCGGGCTTTAATGTAACTTCGCCCGCAAACGCAACCGTTGCAAGGGACAAAGTCATTAAAAGCGCCAAAAGCAAGCTAAATACTTTTTTCATTTCGTCCATCCTTTCATAATTGATATTTTTATTATATCACGCCTTGATTTTTATGTCAATATGAAAAAACGATACGGTATCAGGACAAAACGATACAAAAAGCAGTAATGCAATGCATTACTGCTTTTTCATTATCTCTTCCGCTTTTTTAATTTCTTCATCTGTTGGTACTGTTTCGGGCAGGGTATTTTCCATTCCGAGAGCATCATACTTCGATGCGGCATAGTTGTGATAAGCCAAAACCTTAACATCGGTCACGTTTTTAAGCGTTTTTACAAAACCGGCTATTTTTTCTGCCTCGCCCGAATTAAAGTGAGGCACATAAGGGTATCTTATTTCTATGCTTTTACCAAGTGAGTCAATATACTTAAGATTTTCAAGTATTATCTTATTGCTCCTGCCCGTACATTTTATATGCACGTCTTCGTCTATAGCCTTTATATCGTATAAAAATAAGTCTGTATAAGGCAAAACCTTATCTATTTCTTCCCTCTTAACGAAGCCCGATGTGTCAACTGCCGTATGGATTCCTTCCTTTTTAAGT
>JAZSAR010000111.1:0-2278 GCA_045601965.1 Clostridia bacterium | reverse complement strand
TTCGGCATTTTTATATTCCTTCTCAAGGCATTTGAAAAGCTCTGTCATTCCTTCGTCCTTATGAAAGCTGACTTTTCTTCCGTTTTCCGTTATTTCGCTTTCAAAATCGGAAAATGCGGTAAGCATAAAAAGTGCAAATATGTTATCGGAAAGTGCCTCATTTTCGCTGAAGAATTCACCTTTCAATAAAACCTCGTAAAAATCCATATTTCCTTCGGTGCTGTAGGCATGGGTTTCTCCGGGATTTACATAAAGTAAGTCCCCTTCCTTTGCACTGTAGCTTACATCACCGATTTCGTGGACACCGCTTCCGCTGTATATATAAACAATCTCCGCAAAGTCATGTGTATGAGGCGGTACAAAGGTTTTTCCTGCATTTCTCTTTACCTTGAGATTTAATAGTGTTCCGCCTATCTCATCAATTTTATAATTTTTCATTCTTCGGGACAGAGCTTTTCAAGGAGAGCTTCTGCATCCTTAAGCCAGTCGCCCTCAAAAAGCTCAAGCATACCTGCGTCGCAGGCTGCGGCAAGCTTGGGATCGAAAGGAATTCTTCCAAGCACGGGAAGGTCCTTGGACTTTGCAATCTCGTCAATATGGCTTTCGCCGAATACCTTTATCTGTTTTCCGCAGTCAGGGCATGTTACATAGCTCATATTTTCAACAAGGCCTAAAACGGGAATGTTCATAAGCTTTGCCATATTAAGTGCCTTTTCAACAATCATAGAAACAAGCTCCTGAGGAGACGCCACAACGATAATTCCGTCAACAGGAAGGGACTGGAATACCGTAAGGGGAACGTCGCCTGTTCCGGGAGGCATATCAACAAACATAAAGTCAACATCGCCCCAGATTACATCTGTCCAGAACTGCTTAACGGCACCTGCGATAACGGGACCGCGCCATACAACGGGATCTGTCTCGTTTTCCATTAAAAGATTAATGGACATAAGTCTTATACCTGTCTTTGTTTGAACAGGGTAAATTCCGTTTTCTGCACCAAGGGCTTTTTCCTTCGCTCCGAACATTTTGGGCACGGAGGGGCCTGTAATATCGGCGTCAAGCACCGCAGTATTAAAGCCTGCTCTTCTTGAAAGCACAGACATTAAGCCTGTAACAAGGCTCTTACCTACGCCTCCCTTACCGCTTACTATACCTATTACCTTTTTGATGTCAGAAAGCTCGTGGGGCTTTTCCAAAAAGCTTTCCTTTGTTCTTTCTCCGCAATCACCTACATTGCAGGTTTCACAGTTGTGTGTGCATTCACTCATTTATATCATTTCCTTTCATATTTTTTAAGACGGGCTTCCGTCAAGCTCTCCGTTATCAAAATAATCCTCCATAATCATCTTGATTGTCGCAATAAGCGGCACTCCCAGAACCATTCCTAAAAATCCGAACAGTTCTCCGAATACTATTACCGCAAAAAGCACTAAAATCGGGCTCACACCGGTAGACTTTGAAAGTATTTTAGGCTGGATAAGGTTTGAATCAATCTGCCCCAGTACAATCTGGAAAATAAGTATCCAGAGCGCATTAACCGGACCAAGTGTCATCATACTTATTATAAAGGTAACAGCTGAGGCAACAATAGGTCCGAAGAACGGAACCATATTTCCTATAGCCGCCAGAAATCCTAAAAGCACTGCATAAGGAACACGGAAAATTCCGAGAGCAATCGTTGTTATCATTCCCACAATAAGAGCATCTATTGCAAGACCGGAGAAATAGGAGTAAAACATATCCACTGTCTTTGCGGTATATTTTCTTAAAACGGTGCCCTTTTTGCCGGAAAGAACCTTTTCTCCGGCGGTTTTCCAGAAATCACGTATGCCCTTGCGGTCAAAAAGTATATATATTGAAAACACAACACCTAAAAAGAAATTGAGGAACGATCCTGCGATGTTTCCTATCACGGAAATGTATTTATTTATACTGCTGAGCGTAAGATTTTCTTTTACAAAGCTTTCAAGCTTTTCCTTCGTTGTCTCTAAAATGTCCATTCCCGCAAGAATTTCATTTTCCTTAAGAAATTCATCCGCCTTTTCAATATAGGAAGGAGCATTTATCGCAAGATCCTTTACATTTTTAGTAAGCACGGGAATGATAAAGTTAACCGCCAGGGCAATGATGGCAACAATTATAAGATAAATACTTAAAACCGAAATAGCTTTTTTATATTTTCTCAAAAAGTTCCATTTAGCATTTGTGAGCAATGCTTCCAGTTTTCCTGTGGGCTTCCATAAAAAGAAAGCAATGACAACGCCTATAATGCACG
>JAZSAR010000110.1:0-10643 GCA_045601965.1 Clostridia bacterium | reverse complement strand
TATTGGAAGGATCACAAAGTGTTTCACCTATTTCAATGTCGGGCATACCGGATATGCAGACAACCTCACCTGCAGATGCCTCATTTACGCTCTGGCGCTTAAGACCTTCGTAGGTATAAATTGCCGCAGCCTTACCCTGCTTTATCTTTCCTTCACGGGTTGAAACAGCGATGGGGCTGTTTAATTTTATTGTTCCGCGCTCAATTGTACCGACAGCAATTCTTCCTGTGTAACCGTCAAAATCGATATTTGAAACAAGCATCTGGAAGGGCTTGTCACTTTCTCCCTTGGGATGGGGAACGTGCTTTATAATAAGGTCGAACATGGGAGACATATCCCCTTCTTTGGTCTCGGGGTCCATGCTTGCCCAACCGTCTCTTCCCGATGCATAAATTACGGGAGAGTCAAGCTGTTCGTCTGTTGCATCAAGGTCTAAGAAAAGCTCCAAAACTTCGTCCACAACCTCATAAGGTCTTGCATTGGGACGGTCAACCTTGTTTACAACTATTATCGGAACAAGATTTAAGGCAAGGGCTTTTTTAAGAACGAATCTTGTCTGGGGCATACAGCCTTCAAATGCGTCAACCAGCAAAAGTACGCCGTCAACCATTTCAAGAGCACGTTCAACCTCGCCGCCGAAATCCGCGTGGCCGGGAGTGTCAACGATATTGATTTTATAATCCTTGTAGTTAAGGGATGTATTTTTAGCAAGGATTGTTATTCCTCTTTCCCTTTCAAGGTCATTTGAGTCCATTACTCGCTCTTCTACCTGCTCATTCTGACGGAATGTTCCGCTCTGACGGAGCATAGCATCAACCAGCGTTGTCTTTCCGTGGTCAACGTGCGCAATGATGGCAACATTTCTTATCTTGTTTGTATCCATAAAATCTTCCTTTCGGATTTTCTTCTGTACATTACTTTCTTTTAATCAACCTTATTATTTTACAAAAAAAACGCCCGTTTGTCAAGACAAAAGGACGTTTATTATTAAGTTTTAATCGCTAACTGTTTTTATTTCGTCAATTCCGTAGTATAAAAGGGCTTTTTGTACATCTTCCGTTATCCTCTCCCCACTTATCACAACAGGTACCGCAGGCGGGCAGGACACGGTGACGGAAGCACAGATTTTACCTGTCGCATCCTTAGTTTTAGTTATTTCGCTGTCGGCGAAGGTTGCTTCTCTTACAGACATTTCACGCACAGGATAAGGAAGGGGCTTAAAATCTCTTTTTATTTCGGCTTTTATCTTAATTTTTCCAAAGAATTTTTTAAGCCTTGTAAAATCTCTTTTTGTGTTTTTGGGCGAAACCATTAAAACAAGATAATCATCATCGGAAAATTCCGCTTCCATTTTTGCACTCCGCATCATTTCAGAAAGCTCTTTGCCCGAATAGCCCGATTTTGCGGCATTTATCACAATTTTCAAGGGCTCGCTTTCATATACTTCAAAGCCTTTTTCGCATAAAAAGCTCTTTATTTCTTTAACCTGCTCAACCGTCTTTGCAAGCTCATCCGGAAATTTTCCGGAAAGATAGCTGTTACACATATCCATAGACTTCATAATAAGATAAGACGGGCTGGTGGAGGAAAAAAGTGCAATTTTTTCCCTTGCCGAAGATGTAAAATCTTTCGCCCTGTCCGATATATGAAGATAAGCTCCGCCCGTCAAGACAGGAAGGGTTTTATGGGCTGAATCACAGCATATATCTGCGCCAAGGTCGATGGGATGCATACTTTCATCCAAAAACTTAAGGTACGCACCGTGGGCATTGTCCACGAGTAAAGGAATTCCGTATTTATGGCACACCTCGGAAATCCCCTTGATATCTGCCATCTGCCCAAGATAGTCGGGAGACGTCAAGTACACCGCAGAATATTTGCCTTCGGACGATGAAAGAAGTGCTTCTACATCCTCCTTGCCGATTATGCAGCTTAAAATTCCGTTTGATTCCTTAGGCATAAGCCAGTCGGCTTCAATGTCCAAAAGTGCAATGCCGTGAGCAAAGGCTTTATGCACATTTCTGGCAGCAAGAATATGCGTTTTTTTGCCATCCGTCTTTTTTATCATCGCAAGCATTGCGCATATCGCCGTGGTCGAGCCCTCTGTTATGTAAAAGCTTTTTCCGCTTCCGTAGAGTAATGTAAGATTTTTTTCGCTCTCTCCTATAATTCCCTCTGCCGTGCTCAAAACATCCGCACCGTTAATTTCGGTTATATCGTACTTTTCAATTCCGAGAAGGCTTTTCCCTTTATGCCCGGGCATATGAAATCGCGATGTTCCGCTTTTTGCATAGCGCTCTATGAAATCCGAAACCGGCGTTCTCATGCTTCTTCCTCTGCAATGCTCATCATAACGGCGCACTCAATTCTCTTTTTGAAAAGCTCGCATCCGTATTCGTAGATGCCGGTAATGCTTCCGCTTGCGTGATAGGAGTTTGCCGCACAGCCGCCGGAGCAATACATTCTTGCCCAGCAGTCCTTACATTCGGGACGGGCATAGGCATTGCACTTTCTGAATTCGTCCTGCACCGCTTCGTTTTTAACACCGTCCCATATGTTTCCGAGGCTGTACTTTTCATCACCTACAAACTGATGGCAGGGAAAAAGCTCGCCCCAGGGGGTAACCGCCATATACTCCGTTCCGGAGCCGCAGCCTGTTATTCTCTTGTATATGCAGGGGCCGTTTTTAAGGTCAAGCATATAGTGATAGAAGGTAAAGGGACGGCCTTCCTTCTTGCGCTTTATCATTTCCTTTGCAAGGATTTCATACTGCTCCATTAATATGGGCAAATCCTCTTTCGTAAGGGCGTAAGGATCTCCGGGAGGGCAGACAACAGGCTCCATACTGAGCTCCGTAAAGCCCATATCGGCCATATGCAAAATGTCATTTGTAAAATCGGTGTTGTTGTGGGTAAAGGTACCGCGCATATAATAATCCTTGCCTCCGCGCTTTTCAACAAACTCCTTAAACTTGGGCAGAATAACGTCATAGCTTCCCTTGCCGTTATAGTCCTTTCTGAAATGGTCGTGAACCTCACGTCTTCCGTCAAGGCTTAAAACCACGTTGTTCATTTCGCGATTCAAGAAATCCATCTTTTCCTCGTCAAGTAACACGCCGTTGGTGGTGAGAGTGAAGCGGAAGTTTTTGCCATGCTGTTTTCCAATGCTTCTTGCATATTCAACCAGCTTTACAACAACGTCCCAATTCATTAAGGGCTCGCCGCCGAAAAAGTCAACCTCAAGATTTCTTCTGCTTCCGGAATTTTCGATTAAGAAATCAAAGGCACGCTTTCCCACTTCAAAGCTCATTAAAGCACGCTCGCCCTGGTATTTACCCTGACTTGCAAAGCAGTAGGAGCAGTTTAAGTTACAGCTGTGGGCAATGTGGAGGCAAAGTGCCTTTATTACCTTGGAATTGCTCTTATATTCTTCAGCCAACTTTTCATACTTATCAACGCTGAAAAGCTTGCCGGATTCTTCCAATTCCTTTATGTCTCCGATGCACTCTTTTATTTCTTCTTCCGTAACATCGGGAAGGTCTTTGTATTTACAGAGGATTTCACTTACTATTTCCTCTTCTGTTTTTTCTTTGTACATAGCTATAATGTCATATGCCTCCTCGTCCACTACGTGTACAGAGCCACTCGGTGTATCAAGCACGATGTTATAGCCGTTTAATTTATACTGATGAACCATTTTATCAAATCCTTTATAAACTTAAAAACCGCTGCCGTGCAGCGGTTTTATTAAGCATTTTATTTTTCGATGTTTTCGCACTTCTGATTTGCTACACCGCAAGATGTTTTGCAAGCTGACTGGCAAGAGGTCTGGCACTCGCCACATCCGCCGTTTTTAACTGAAGTTTCAATATTTCTTGTTTCAACTGTCTTAATTCTTTTCATTGTATAAGCCTCCTAATTATTGTTCTGCTTCTGCCTTGCAAAAGCTTTTTTCATATTATACCATTTCATAAATAAAAAGTCAAGGCTTAATTAATATTAATGAGAGAAGAAATCTTTTTATTGACTTAATCACTTTTTTGGTATAAAATAGATGCATTAAGGTTTTTGAAAGGATGACTTGTATGAACAAAACCTATATTCCCGAAGGATACCGCCCCCTTCTCGACAAATATGACACACAGCTGGCGATTTCCTACATAAAGAAAACATTCCAGTCGGAGTTTGCCTCCGCACTTAACTTAAAAAGAGTTTCCGCTCCCCTCTTCGTAACGGAAGGAAGCGGTCTTAACGATAACCTGTCGGGCGTTGAACGCCCCGTTTCCTTTGACATTCCCGCAGCAGGAGTTGACGCGCAGATTGTTCACTCCCTTGCAAAGTGGAAACGTCTTGCATTAAAGCGCTACGGCTTCAGAGTTGGCGAAGGCTTATACACCGATATGAACGCCATCCGTCGTGACGAGGAGCTTGACAATCTTCACTCAATTTACGTTGACCAGTGGGACTGGGAAAAGATAATCACAGAGGTGACAAGAACCATTGACTACTTAAAGCTTATGGTTACGGCAATAGTAAATGCCATATGCAACACCAACGAGCGTCTCCACGCACACTTCCCTCAGCTTATCAATTCCCTTTCAAGGGATGTTGCTTTTGTCACCACCCAGGAACTTGAGGATATGTATCCCTACTACACCGCTTCCGAAAGAGAAAACGCCTTTGTGAAGGAGCACAGAACAGCATTTATTATGCAGATTGGCGGTGCGCTTAAGAGCGGAAAGCCCCACGATAACAGAGCCCCCGACTATGATGACTGGTCTCTTAACGGCGATATCTTCTTCTGGAATGACACCTTAAACCGCGCAGTTGAAATTTCCTCTATGGGTATAAGAGTAAACCCCGAGGTGCTTGACCGTCAGCTTACTATTTCAGGTCACGACGAGAGAAGAAGCCTTACCTTCCACAAGATGTTACTTAATGGCGAGCTTCCCTTAACCGTCGGCGGAGGTATCGGTCAGTCCCGACTTTGTATGCTTATGATGAACTGTGCCCACATCGGTGAGGTTCAGTCAAGCATATGGGATGAGGAAACTTTAAGAATCTGCGAGGAAGCAGGCGTTCCCATTTTATAATATTAAACTGCCACCGGGTAGTAAATGCAAAAAAGCATTTGCCATGTAGCGTTAGGTCTTTGAAGCTACATGCAAATGCTTTATTTTTTGGAGGTATTTATGATTAAAAAACTAAAAGGCTATTTTACAAAATCAGAAGCTTTACTCTGGGCTGTGTCCGCCCTTTTTATAACCGTCTCATTCATCATTTTTGACAGATGTAATTATCTTACATTAATCGCATCCTTAATCGGCATAACTTCACTTATTTTCGCATCAAAGGGCAATCCCGTAAGTCAGATACTGATGATTATATTTTCCCTGTTGTACGGCTATATTTCCCTTGGTTTCGCCTACTACGGAGAAATGATAACCTACCTTGGAATGACACTTCCGATGGCGGTCATCTCACTTATCCAGTGGCTAAAAAATCCCTTCAAGGGGAAAAAGAGCGAAGTAAGTGTAAAAAGTGCAGGCAAAAAAGAAATAATTATAATGCTTGTCGCAACCGCCCTTGTTACATTTATTTTCTACTTTATATTAAAGGCGCTTGAAACAGCAAATCTTTATGTCAGCACATTATCCGTTGCAACAAGCTTTGCCGCGGCATATTTGACAGCACTCCGATGCCCTTATTTTGCCCTGGTTTACGCAATGAACGACCTTGTGTTAATCATCCTCTGGAGCTATGCTTCGTTTTTTGATATCACATACCTTTCCGTTGTAATATGCTTTTTAATGTTTATGATAAACGATTCCTATTGCTTTATAAGCTGGCGGAAAATGCAAAAAAGGCAGGCGCTTTAAGCGTCTGCCTTTTTTCAATATTTTTTCTCACCTGATAAAATCATCATCTTATCTGTTTTTTTCTCAATTTCGGGTTTTACCACCTTTTCTTCCCACTCCTCCGGTGAGAAGTTTTCCATTGAAATGGAAATTGCCTCGGGCGGACAGCCCCAGTATTTAAGGAAAATTTCATTTATCTCGGAAACCACCTTTTTCTTGGTTTCCTCATCCTTCGGATAAGCTTTGATTGCAATGTATGGCATAACAACGCTCCTTTCTTATCTCTTTTTATAATCCTTCGGAGATACTCCGACGGTTTTTTTGAATACTGTGGAAAAATACAATGGATCGGTAAATCCTGAAAGCAGCGCCACATTTTTAACCGAGTCTATCCCGTGCTCTAAAAGTGACACCGCATATTTGATTCTCAAATTGCGAAGATGTTCGGAATATCCTATCCCCATCTTTTCCTTGAATAGATGGGAAATGTATTTTGCGTTGTAGGAAAGCTCCGTTGCAAGAGATGTAACCGAAAGCTCCGGGTCTGTGAAATTTTCCTCCGTAAGTGTCAGGATTTTATTTATTATGGTATTTTTCTCATCGTTATCTGCCACTATACGGGAAAAGGTGTAGAGTAAAATGCCTTCCGATACAAGGTCTAAATTGATTTCCGAAGCCCTGCATAAAGAATCGTGCCAGAGCGGAATAATCCCTTCAAAGCCCGTAAATATGCGATTTAACTTATTTATGTAAAATCTCGTAAAGAGAGTCTCCGCTCTTGCTCCGCCAAAGTCAATATACATATATTCGGTATCTTTTTCTGCCTTGACGCTGAAAGTTTCTTCGCTGAAGGCAAAGATGAGACTTCCTGCATTGAAGGGATATTCCGTCCCGTCTATTATAACTTTTCCGCTTCCCTGTCTTATGAGCGTCATACGGTGGTATTTAAGCTCCAGCTCTCTTTTCATAACATCGGGTGAGGTTTCGTATATAAAACGGTGAGTATCTATCTTTTCCACTGAGGATTCTTCAATGAATTTGCATATATTTTTTTCTTTCATAACCCACCTCCTTTTTTAAGTATAATACAAAGTTCCTTCAAAATCAATATATTTCAAACTTTTTCACATAAAAAAATAGATTTTTTCTATTGTTTTAGCCGGAATTTGTGATATACTAAAATCATAGAAAGTTGAAAGGAGCTTAATTATGAGTAAAATTAAAGTTGGTATTTTCGGTGCCGGCAGAGGTATGGATATTGCAAGAAACTTCCTTCTCCTTAACGCCGATATTGTAGCAATATGCGATTTCCACGAAGAAAGACTTGCCAAGGCTTCAAAAGAGCTTGGCGATACAGTTACCGCATACTCCGATTTCGATTCCTTCATCGAGCACGATATGGATGCGGTTATCCTTGCAAACTTCTTCCACGAGCACACTCCCTATGCTATCCGCTGCTTTGAAAAGGGAATTCACGTATTTACAGAGTGTATAAGTAACGGCACAATGGCAGAGGGTGTTGAACTGGTGCGCGCCTTTGAAAAGAGCAATTCCATTTATTTTCTGGCAGAAAATTATCCCCAGATGATTTTTAACCGCGAAATAAAGAGAGTGGTTGATTCGGGCACACTCGGAAGAATCCTTTATGCCGAGGGCGAATATAACCACCCCGGCGATCCCAGGGAAATAGGCTTCAAGAAAACCTACAACTACTTTCCCGGTCACTGGAGAAACTACCTTCCAAGAACCTATTATGTAACACATTCACTCGGCCCCATTATGCACGCAACAGGCGCAACACCGAGGCAGGTTTCTGCTCTGGCTGTTTATGAGCCCTTCCTGGAGGACGACATTCCCACCGCATCAAGAAGCGGTGACAGAGTGGCAATAATCACCACTAAAAATGATGACGGCTCCGTGTTCCGCTTCACCGGCTGTGCCGCCTTCGGCGGACACCATAACGCATACAGAGTTTGCGGAACAGAAGGTCAGATTGAAAACATCCACGGTATGGGCGGAAAAATGGTGCTGCACTACAACGGATGGACCAAGCCCGAGGGAGCAGATGAAATTTCAATGTACGATGCAAAGTGGCACGATAAGGATGAAGAGCTTATTAAAAAGAGCGGCCACGGCGGCGCAGACTTCATAACCGCAAGAATGTTTTTGGAGTGTGTAAAGGAAGGAAAGCAGCCCTGCCACCCCTTTGATATCTATTCTGCCGTTACAATGTCCTCAGTTGCAATTTTAGCACACAGAAGTATGTTAAAGGGCGGCGCTCCTTTTGAAATCCCGGATTTCAAGACAGAGGCTGCAAGAGTAATGTACGAAAACGACCGCCTTTCTCCTTTCCCCGGCAAAAACGGAGAAGAGCCTACACTTCCCTGCTGTTCAAAGCCCGACTTCAGACCGTCGGATGCGCAGATGAAGCTTTTTAAGAAAGAAGTTATGGGTATAGAAGAATAATTAAAAAAATAGCTGTGAAACTAAAGTTTCACAGCTATTTTTTAATAAATTCTTATTTCGTTTATCTTTGCCACATCTTCACCGCTTGCAGAAATAACGGTTACTCTTACCGCCTTTGTTACTTCAGGAGTAAAGGTTATCTTATTTTTTCTTATAAAGTTTCCTCTTATTTCGCCGACCTTTTTCCATTTGCCGTCTTTAAGGATTTCCACATCCGCATCCTTTAAGGTGTGAAGAAATGGCACTTCAACAGGCCAGTAGGAGTGCCTGGGAAGCGTAAGGTCGGTATCAGCCGTTATATGAATTTCCGATATTTCCTCAACCTTCGGCATCTCAAGTGTAATGCTCTGGGGAAGACCTTTTGCCTTATCCGAAATCCAGGCGTTATTTTTTTCAATGGAGCGGATTTCTCCGTTTATAACGTTTTCGGGGTAGGCTTCCTCTTCTTTGTCAAAGCTTGTGGCTGTGACGGTTGCGCATTTTGCCTTGTCCGCACCATCTTCTCCCTTAACACCCAAAATCGTCTGGTCATCGCATATCAACGTCTGCTGTAATTCCTTTATGTGGGAAAGGTAAATATCCCTCGGCAATACCTCATACTTTTTGCAAAGATATGCCGCTGCGCCGACAGCCTGCCCGCACAGCGCAAGGGTGGATTCAACTCTTGTTGAGCCCAATGCCATATGGGTAAATGAGCTGCAGCGTGATGCGGTGAAAAGATTTCTGACATTAACGGAATAAAGACATCTGTAAGGTATGGGGCTTGGCGGAACTCCAACGCCCTTATCTCTGTCAAACTCCCCTTCCGCTCCTGAGAATATGCCTTTAACGTGGTGTATGTCAATTCCCCAGCCGTGATAGCCGATGGAATCTTCAAATTGAGTCTGTTCGGTATAGTCCTTCTGACTTAAAACGTAATCACCTATGATACGGCGGTTTTCTCTCTTTGACAAGTGAAGTGCAAGAGCGGTAAGACGGTAGTTTGCGAAAATTTCTTTCTCTTCATAGAGATTTTTTCTCCAGTCGAAATATCCTATACCGAGGCGTACCATTGCGTCACGGGTAAATTCACTGTCCCACAAATCGTCATAATCGTTGGAGTTTTCAAGCCACCACTCTGTGGTGTGCTTATATTGAGGCGTTCTGTGAAGCTCCTTCGGGAACTTTATTGCCCAGTCGGGAGCGACAAATTCCACGGGAGAGCCTGTATCCTCTGCTGCAAAGTTTCTGACAACGCCGGGAGCGCAGTTACATCCGCTCATGGTAAGTAAGTCGGGTTCTTCGTGGGCAAATTTTTCGTCGTATTCGTGCTTTGCCTCTCTTCCCACACGGTATTTCGCACCTGCAAAATAGCCTACCCATCCGTCGCCGGTGGAGTCGCAGAAGTAAGGCGCAGAAAGAGTGTGTCTTTCCAGAGTTTCGGCATTGACTAAAGTTATGTTTTTAATTATGCCGTTTTCACATTCTGCATCAATGCAGATTTCGTTTAAGAAAACGGTGATGTTTTTCTCTTTTTCCACAAGGTATTCAAGGGCATTCTGATATGTAAATTCGGGAAATTCCTCGTAAACCCTCTTAATCTCGTTGGCAATTCCCGTTTCGTGATAGCCCTTGATGTGGGAGCCTGCACCGTCCAATCCTATGGAGCCTTCGTCGCTGGCATTACCGCCTATTGTGGGACGGCCTGAAATAAGCGCAACGGATAGTCCGTGGCGCGCGGCACTTATTGCCGCAGGAATACCGCCGGGGCCTGCGCCCACAACGGCAAAGTCAAAGCTTCCGTAATCTTTAGTTTTTAATGATATGCCCTTCATTTCCGCTCTGTCTTTCTGCCATCTTTTCTCTTCGGGAGAAGGGGTATAATCAAAATCGTTTGTTATTATTATAGCGGCGCATCTTGAAAGCCATCCCGTTTTATCGGAAAGAGCAATATTGTGCGTTCCGCTTTTTAAGTAAACGTCACCCGCCAGATCCCAGTACCAGTATAAAATGGGCATTTTACCAAGAGTGTGTGCCATCTCTTCCCCGTCGACCTTTACGGTAAACTGACCGGGTGCTTCGGGATATTTCCAGTTTTTCGTGCGGGCAAAAATTCTGTACCAGCCCTCTTCGTTAACTGTAATTTCGGTTTCCGCATCTGAAGCGGGAGTACCCGGAACGTCCTTTGCAACAAGGTATGAGCTTCCCATTTCCCTTACAAACTGGCTTTCCTTTTTCCAGCCGCCTTTTTCATTAAATTCTACGGCATCAATCCATATATTTTCCATATAAAAACCTTCTTTCTCTTAATTTCCCTTGACTTAAGTTCATTATAACAGTA
>JAZSAR010000109.1:0-2195 GCA_045601965.1 Clostridia bacterium | reverse complement strand
TGGTGCTTCCGCTTACAATGTATGGGGCAACATCGGTGGTAACGGTTTTTTCATTGCCGTTTTTCTTAACGTAAATTTCATTTTTGTCTACGGTCAGCACATATTTTTTTCCTGAGCTTTTAAAAGTCTTTCTTCTTTGTCTTTTCTGGTTTCGTAAATTTCAAGCTCTGCGCACGCCGCCTTATTTGAATAGCCCTCTAAAATTTCAAAGCGAAGGAATCTTGCCGAAACCGCCTCATCAAATACGATAAGCTTTACGTTTGCCGAGCGGGCATTTGAAAGATTTTCCTTTACAAGCGTGTAGTTTTCGCCATCCAATGACGCATAGATATTATATTTCTCCCAGGTTCCGTGCCAGTCGGAGGAGCCACGGGGCGTCATATCGATTCTTGAAATTTTTATTTCGTTCATCAAACTTAAATCAACGATGAAGGGTGCGCTTTCGTGGGATGCGCTCTGCCAGAAACGGCTTGTTCCGTCAATCATAAGCTGAGGATGATTGTCAACCCAGGATTCAACGTTTGCAGAAATTCCGGCTACGGAAAGGTCTACCTTTACAAGTCCGTTTTCCTTTGAATAAGATGGATAGTCCGAAGGCTTCACCGTGTCATAAAGAGCCAAAGGCGATATAAAGTCGATTTCCGCACAGGTTCCGTGCATTTTGGTATCAACAATAAGCTTTGCCTTTTTGATGTTTATGTTTGCGGAGAAAAATCTGTTCTTTCTGCCGTTTCCGATATCGAAGGTAAAGGTTTCAACAAGGGTATATTCGCCCTCATCGGTGTCGGATACATAAAGCTCGCAGGAAAGCCAGTTACCGCTGTTTCCCGAAGGTCTTGTGGTGTAGGCAAAGCCCGATGCCACAATCGCCTTATCCATCTTTATTTCGATTGTATAAGGGGGAGGATCACTTGATGTTATGGTGGAGCCCGACGCGGTGTAATTTGTGTGCCAGAAGGTTGCATTATTATCGTCAAGCATTGCCTTGGGTGTGGTGAAGGATGCACAGCTTGTCGCCGTGATTGACCACGCCTTTTTGCCCTTTACATAGCTTGTGTTAAGCTTTCCGTCAACCTCTGTTTCCTCAGGTGTTACGGTTTCGGTTTTATCTCCGCCGAGGACAGACTCAGCCGAGGGTTTATCTATATCCCCTTTAAGGATTTTAATTTCCGCTGCTGTGCCGTAGTTTCCCTGGGCTTCGGTCACCTTTATCATTAATGCCTTGTATATGCCCTTTTCGATTTTAAAGGTTACTTCTTCCCTTGTTCTTATAACCGTGTCAAAATCCAGCGTTACCGTTGCAGAGAGCTTGTATTCCGCACCGTCTTTTGAAGTATAGATTTCAGCCTTTTTCCAGATGCCTGCAGAGGATTCATCCTTTCTCGGAACATAGCTTATGCCCGAAACTTCCCTTTCGTCGGGGAACACGATTGTAATTGTATGGGGGCATTCGTCCCTACTTACAATCTGTCCGTTTTCAACGGTGTAGCTTGTGTGCCAGTAGCTTTTTTCGTTGTTATCAAAGGCTCCGGTTATTCCGCCAATTCCGTCGCTGGAGGCTTTAATTTCCCAGCTCTTTGCGTCGGTATAGCTTTCCGCTTTTTCTCCCGATGCAGAAGGAGCTTTGATATCCTCCTTTGCGCTTTCGGTTTTTGTTCCGTCGGATTCGGTTACCTTTACAGAGCTTGTAACCTCGCCCTTAAGAATTTTTATTTCCGCCGCTGTGCCGTAATTTCCCTGGGATTCGGTTACCTTTATTCTCATTGCCTTGTATGTGCCCTTTTTAATTGCAACCGTTGCCTCTGCCCTTGATACTGCAAGGTCAAATTCTGCAGTTGTGTTAAGGGTAAAGGTTTCACCGTCAACGGATGTGTAGATTTCAGCCTTTTTCCAGATACCTGCCGAGGATTCATCTTTTCTCGGAACATAGCTTATACCGGAAATTTCTCTCTCATCGGGAAATACGATATCAATTATGTGAGGACATTCTTCCTTTTTCACAATCTGTCCGTTTTCCACGGTGTAGCTTGTGTGCCAGTAGCTTTTTTCGTTATTGTCAAAGGCTCCGGTTATTCCGCCCATTCCGTCGCTTGATGCCTTTATTTCCCAGCTCTTAGCGTCGGTATAGCTTTCCGCCGCCGATACGGGAAGGCAACACAGTAAACTTATGATAAGGCTTAATGCTAAAGTTAATG
>JAZSAR010000108.1:0-7987 GCA_045601965.1 Clostridia bacterium | reverse complement strand
TCTGTTACGGTTGCAACGGGACAAGCCTGAAGATTTTCCTTTTCGGCAAGAGCAAGAAATGCATCAACATTTTCCTTTTCGACAACAACAGCCATTCTCTCCTGAGATTCGCTTATTGCAAGCTCTGTTCCATCTAAACCTTCGTACTTTTTCGGGACCTTATTAAGGTCGATATAAAGACCGTCTGCAAGCTCACCTATAGCAACGGAAACACCGCCTGCACCAAAGTCGTTGCAGCGCTTAATCATTCTGCTTGCTTCCTTGTTTCTGAAAAGTCTCTGAAGCTTTCTCTCTTCGGGAGCGTTACCCTTCTGAACCTCTGCACCGCAGGATTCAAGTGATTCAACAGTATGGGATTTGGAGGAGCCTGTTGCACCGCCGCATCCGTCACGGCCTGTGGAGCCGCCAAGCAGGATTACAACATCCCCTGCATCCGGTCTTTCACGGCGGACATTTTCTTCGGGAGCAGCTGCGATAACCGCACCGATTTCCATTCTCTTTGCCGCATAACCGTCGTGATAAAGCTCGTCAACAATACCTGTTGCAAGACCAATCTGATTACCGTAGGAGGAATAGCCTGCTGCCGCAGTTGTAACAATCTTTCTCTGGGGAAGCTTACCCTTAAGAGTCTCTGACAAGGGCTTCAAGGGGTCTGCCGCACCTGTTACACGCATAGCACCGTAAACATAGCTTCTGCCTGATAACGGGTCTCTTATAGCACCGCCTATGCAGGTTGCCGCACCGCCGAAGGGCTCAATTTCCGTAGGATGGTTGTGTGTTTCGTTTTTGAAGAGCAATAACCAGGGCTCTTTTTCGCCGTCAACAGTAACGTCGATTTTTACTGTGCAGGCATTGATTTCTTCGGATTCGTCCAGTTTTTCAAGCATTCCGTTTTTACGGAGATACTTAACCGCAAGTGTTGCAATATCCATAAGGCAAACGGGCTTTGTTCTGCCAAT
This sequence comes from Clostridia bacterium, assembly GCA_045601965.1. Lineage (GTDB taxonomy): Bacteria > Bacillota > Clostridia > CAKSNL01 > HGM11501 > HGM11501. The sequence goes on along the minus strand of JAZSAR010000108.1, from coordinate 7,028 downwards.
TGCCTCCCTTGTTGCAACATATTCATCATAAGCTTCTTTTAGAAGCTCATCTTCAAACTCGACCTTATCAATGATTGTGCCGAAGGTGGTGTGACGGCAATGGTCAGACCAGTAGGTATCAATCATTCTGATTTCCGTAATGGTGGGATTTCTCTTTTCGGAAACGAAATAGTCACGGCAGAATCTGATATCGTCAATGTCCATAGCAAGGCCATATTCAGCGATAAATGCCTTTAAGCCTTCCTCGTCAAGGTCAATAAAGCCATCGAGTGTCTTAACCTCTGTGGGAATTTCAAAGTCAGTCTTTAAGGTTTCTGCCTTATCTAAAGATGCCTCTCTTGACTCAACGGGATTTATAACATACTTTTTGATTTCCGCAACCTCGTCCTCTGTAAGATTTCCCGAAAGGGCGTAAACCTTTGCTGTTTTTACAACCGGTCTTTCACCGCAGGAAATAATCTGAATACACTGGGATGCAGAGTCTGCTCTCTGGTCAAACTGACCGGGAAGCGGCTCAACCGCAAAAACCGTGTAGCCCGTAAAATCCATTTCATCAAATGCATCATCAAGCTGAGGCTCGGAAAATACGGTTTTCTTAGCGTATTCAAAAAGCTCCTTATCTATATTTTCCGCATCATAACGGTTTATAATGCGTACATCGGTAAGATTTTTTATTCCAAGAAAAGTCACAACATCGGAAAGAAGGGCTTTAGCCTCATTCGCAAGATGTTTTTTCTTTTCAACATATACTCTGTATACCATTTTCTTCCTCCGTTTATTTTATTGCTTTAAGTGCTCTCTGTCCTATATCATTTCTGTAATAAGCGTTATCGAAGCTGATTTTCTTAACAAGGCCGTATGCCTTTTCGATTGCGCCCGCTAAATTTTCATCAGTTGCAGTTGCACCAAGCACTCTTCCGCCGTTTGTTAAAAGCTTGCCGTCTTCCATTTTTGCTCCCGCCACGTATACGTTGTCGGAAATCTCTGAAGGAATTGTCATAACAAATCCCTTTTCATAGCTTTCGGGATAGCCCTTTGATGCCATAATTACACAACAAGCACTGCCAAAGCCGAACTTTACTTCGGTTTCGGAAAGCTTTTCCTCCGTTACCGCCTTCATTACGGTAAGAAGGTCTGACTCCATCAGAGGAAGCACAACCTGGGTTTCGGGATCGCCGAAACGGCAGTTATATTCGATAACCTTGGGGCCTTTTTCTGTCAGCATAAGTCCGAAATAGAGACAGCCCTTAAAGGTTCTTCCTTCGCTTTTCATTGCCTCAATTGTGGGAAGGAAAATCTTTTCCATACACTCATCGGCAATATCCTTTGTATAATAGGGATTGGGGGCAACCGTTCCCATACCGCCGGTGTTAAGACCGGTGTCGTTATCCCCTGCCCTCTTATGATCCATTGATGATACCATGGGCTTTACAACGTGTCCGTCGGTAAATGCCAAAACAGAAACCTCGGGGCCTGTCAAAAACTCTTCGATAACGATGTTATCTCCGCTCTTTCCGAAAACCTTATCCTCCATCATGGACTTAACGGCAGCTTTTGCCTCTTCGCGTGTCATAGCGATTATTACGCCTTTACCGAGGGCAAGACCGTCAGCCTTTATAACTGTGGGGATGGGCGCTGTATCAAGGTATGTAAGTGCCGCATCCATATCGGAAAAGACCTCATATTCCGCTGTGGGAATGTGGTATTTTTTCATTAAATTCTTTGAAAAAACCTTGCTTCCTTCAATTATTGCCGCCTTTTTATCGGGACCGAAGCAGGGAATTCCCGCTTCTGTAAGGGCGTCAACCGCACCTAATACCAAAGGATCATCGGGAGCAACAACTGCATAGTCGATTTTCTCGGAAACTGCAAATTCAACGATTTTTTCAATTTCCTTTGCACCGATATCAATGCAGGTTGCATCCATAGCAATTCCGCCGTTTCCGGGAAGTGCATAGATTTTTTCAACATCTTTGTTTTCTTTCAACTTTTTAATTATGGCGTGTTCTCTTCCGCCACCGCCAACAACCATTAATTTCATTTAAGAATCCTCCCTTATCAGTGGTGGAAAAGTCTCATTCCGGTAAATGCCATAACCATATTGTACTTATCGCAGGTGGAAATTACAACATCGTCACGGATGGAGCCGCCGGGCTCTGCAATGTAGGAAACGCCGCTTCTCTTTGCTCTTTCAATGTTATCATCAAAGGGGAAGAATGCATCTGAGCCAAGTGCAACGCCTGTAATTGTGTCAAGATATGCTCTGATTTCGGCATCTGTCAAGGGCTCGGGACGCTGTGTGAAATACTTCTGCCAGTTACCTTCAGCACAAACATCCTCTTCGTTTCTGTTTATATATCCGTCAATTACGTTATCTCTGTCTGCTCTTCCGAGGTCGTCTCTGAAGGGAAGATTCAATACCTTGTCATACTGACGCATATGCCAGGTGTCTGCCTTTGTGCCGGCAAGGCGTGTGCAGTGAATTCTTGACTGCTGACCTGCACCAACGCCGATTGCCTGTCCCTGATATGCATAGCAAACGGAGTTTGACTGAGTGTATTTCAATGTGATTAATGCAATTATAAGGTCGCGCTTTGCGCCGTCGGGCATTTCTTTATTTGCTGTTACTATATTGGAAAGAAGCTCTTCGTCAATTTTGAAGTTGTTTCTTCCCTGCTGGAAGGTGATACCGTAAACTTCCTTTGTTTCAACTTCGGCGGGTACATACGAAGGATCAATCTTTACGATGTTGTAGCCGCCCTTTCTCTTGGTCTTTAAGATTTCTAGAGCTTCATCGGTGTAGCCGGGAGCGATAACACCGTCGGAAATTTCTCTCTGGATAAGCTTTGCCGTTGTAACGTCGCAAACATCGGAAAGTGCAACCCAGTCACCGAAGGAGCACATTCTGTCGGTTCCTCTTGCTCTTGCATATGCACATGCAAGGGGGGATTCGTCAAGACCTTCGATATCGTCAACGAAGCAGGCTTTCTTAAGCTTATCAGATAAAACCTCGCCTACTGCCGCACTTGTGGGGCTTACGTGCTTGAAGCTTGTAGCCGCGGGAAGGCCAAGTGCTTCCTTCAATTCCTTAACAAGCTGATAGCTGTTAAAAGCATCAAGGAAGTTAATATAGCCGGGCTTGCCGTTTAATATTTCAATGGGAAGCTCCGATCCATCTTTCATATATATTTTAGAAGGCTTCTGATTTGGATTACAACCGTATTTAAGTTCAAATTCTTTCATTTTTATACCCTCACTTATTCTTATTTATTATAATATCTTCTGATTTTCCGCATTCCAAGCAAACTGTTCTTACAAAAAGAGAAACCTTGTTATCTTCATTTAAGTTTTTCCATACAAGGTCGGCAAGCTCCTCTGCGGTATTGGGAAGCTCAACTTCCTCAGGCTCACCATAGAAGGAAGGAATGGGATTTCCGTCGCACTTATAGGTGTGAATGAAGTGCCCTATTCCCTTGCGCATACCGTAATTGTAGAAAAATCTGTTACAAACCTCGGGATTTCCGTTGGCACTTTTAAGAATTGACATTTTATAAGTGAACGCCTTATCGTTATAGTAAAGTGCGCCTGAAATACGGGGTGTGAAGTTTGGTGCATCAGGCTCAAACTCTCTTGTCATTAAAGCTTCCTCAAAGGTTTTTCCGTCCTTCATAAAGTCATAGATTGTGTTTGTCTGATCGCCGTTTGTTATGATGTCGCAACCGGGAAGTGCAAGATAAGGATTGTAGATAATGAGGCTGGGATCTTGTAGCTTTGATTCATCAAAAGCCTTTGTTCTCATTCCGCCTTCAAAGCTTTCAAAAACTCTGTTTCGGGAGTTTTCGCTTCGTCCCATTATAAAATATGCAATCATCGCATTTTTTCCGTCAGCGGATGTACCGATTACGATACCGCGTCCGGGATATGTATTTTCAGATAAAAGTTTTGATAAATCAAATAAAGCCATTTTAATACCTCCGATAAACTTTTCAATTTGTCTGTTAATGAAGTTCACTTGCCACTTTTTCAACTGCCATGGGAAGGATTTTCCACTCAGCTTCTTCCATAACTCTCTTCTGAAGAATTTCGGGAGTGTCCCCTTCCTTTATTTCAACAGCCTTCTGCATAATAATTTTTCCGCCGTCGGGAATTTCGTTTACAAAATGAACTGTCGCCCCTGTCACCTTTACGCCGTAGGAAAGCGCCGCTTCGTGAACGTGAAGTCCGTAAAAGCCTTCGCCGCAGAAGGAAGGAATGAGTGACGGGTGAACGTTTATGATACGCTCGGGATACTTTTTGGTGAAGTTTTCGCTTAATATCACCATAAAGCCTGCAAGAACGATTATATCAATCTTCTTTTCGGTTAAAAGGTCAATAATCGCCCCTTCAAAACCCTCGCGGGACTCATAACTCTTTTTAAGCACCACGGCTGTTTCAACCCCCGCATTTTTCGCACGCTCCAACGCATAAGCATCGGCCTTGTTTGAAATTACAAGGGAAATTTTGCCGCTTTTTATAATGCCGGATTTTTCCGCATCAAGCAACGCCTGAAGATTTGTGCCGCCGCCCGATACCAAAACTGCAATATTTTTCATAATTTGCACCTTACATTATTATTTTTTCTTCGGATTTTACGATTTCGCCGATTACGTAAGCATCCTCTCCGTTTGCCTTAAGGGTTTCGATGGCAACATCAGCATCTTCTTTTGCAACAACGATGCTCATACCCACACCCATATTAAAGGTGTTAAACATATCGTGCTCGGAAATACCGCCCTTTTCCTGTAAGAGCTTGAAGATAGGAAGAACCTTTACGGCATTCTTATCTATCTTTGCACCGAAGCCATCGGGAATGCTTCTCGGAATGTTTTCATAGAAGCCACCTCCTGTGATGTGGGAAATCGCTCTTACCTTTGCCTTTTCAAGAAGGGCAAGAACGGGCTTAACATAAATTTTTGTAGGTGTCAAAAGAGTTTCGCCAAGGCTTTTTCCGCCAAGAGCTTCGATGGGAGTCTTAAGGTCAGCGTTTTCAACGTCAAATACCTTTCTCACCAGAGAAAAGCCGTTTGAGTGAACACCGCTTGAAGGAAGGGCGATTACAACGTCTCCCTCTTCCATTTTCTTATTGTCTATAATCTTTGTCTTGTCAACAACGCCTGTTGAGTAACCTGCAAGGTCGTATTCGTCAACGGGATAGAAACCGGGCATTTCCGCAGTTTCACCGCCGATTAATGCTGCACCTGCCTGAACGCATCCCTCCGCAACACCCTTAACGATGTCTGCTATTCTTTCGGGGATATTCTTGCCGCACGCAATATAGTCAAGGAAGAATAAGGGCTTTGCGCCGCAGCAGATAATGTCGTTTACACACATTGCAACGCAGTCGATACCAACTGTGTCGTGCTTGTCCATAAGGAAAGCAATTTTTAATTTTGTTCCGACACCGTCTGTTCCGCTGACTAAAACGGGCTTAGTTATGCCCTCAAGATCAAGCTCGAAAAGACCGCCGAAGCCGCCCACATCGGAGCATACACCCTTTGTCATTGTTTTTGCGATGTGGCTTTTCATAAGCTCAACTGCTTTGTAACCTGCCGTAATATCAACACCTGCTGCTGCATAGCTGTCAGATTTAGATTTCATATTCATATTAATTACTCCTTTCCGTTCCAACAATAAGTACATAATTTACAAGGCTCAAGGCCTATTGCTTTTATAAGTCCTTCCAGGGACTGGAATTCAAGGGATGCAAAGTTGAACTTTTCGCATATTTTCTTTCTTAACGCCTTTCCTCTTTCTGTAGAAAAGTCGCTGTATTCCTCAATATACTTTTCTCCCTCTTCTCCCTCTAGCTCTAAAATAATATTTCGTGCAATCAGGTCATAATCACCCGTGCCTCTTGAGAAATTCAGGAATTTGCATCCGTACATAATGGGAGGACAGGCAGAACGCATATGAACTGCCTTTGCACCGTTTTCATATAGAAATTCAACGGTTTCACGAAGCTGTGTGCCTCTTACAATTGAGTCATCCACAAACATAAGGCTCTTATCCTTTATAAGTTCGTGCACAGGAATCTGCTTCATTTTCGCAATCCTGTCTCTCTCCTTCTGCTTTGCGGGAGTAAAGCTTCTCGCCCAGGTGGGTGTATATTTTATAAAAGGTCTTGCGAAGGGGATTCCGCTTTTATTGGCATAGCCTATTGCGTGTGGTGTTCCCGAATCGGGAATTCCGCAGACAGAATCTATTCCTTCTGCATTACCCAGCATTTTATCGTTTTCAGCCATTATTTCGCCGTTTTTATAGCGCATTGCTTCAACGTTTATTCCTTCATAGCTTGTGGCGGGATATCCGTAATAGCTCCAGAGGAAGGTACAGATTTTCATTTTCTCCCTTGCAGGAGACAATACCTTTATGCCGTCGGGAGTAAGCTCCACAATCTCTCCGGGGCCAAGCTCTCTCTCGTCCTCGTAGCCCAGCTTTTTATAGGCAAAGGATTCAAAAGATACACAGTAGCCATCCTCACACTTACCTATCTGAACAGGAATCCTTCCGACTTTGTCACGGGCGGCAATAATATGTCCGTCATTTTTAAGTAAAAGAAGCGATGCCGTTCCGTCGATAACTTCCTGTGCATGCAGTATTCCCTCAACAAGGCTGTCTTTTTGTCCTATCAGGGATGCCACAATTTCAATGGAATTTACATTTCCGTTTGTCATTATGGCAAAATGACCGCCCCGCTCATTTAAATACTTCTCGATAATTTCCTCGGCATTGTTTATCCTTCCTATCATGGAAAGGGCGTAAACGCCTGCCTCGGAACGAATTAAAAGAGGCTGGGGATCGGTGTCGCTTATGCATCCGATTGCCGCATTTCCCTCCATCTCATCGAATATATCTTCAAACTTTGTTCTGAAAGGTGAATTTTCTATATTGTGTATGTCTCTCTGAAGACCTTTTCTGGCATCATATGCCGCCATACCGCCGCGCTTTACGCCAAGATGCGAATGGTAGTCTGTCCCGAAAAAGACATC
>JAZSAR010000107.1:0-5425 GCA_045601965.1 Clostridia bacterium | reverse complement strand
GTATCGTCACGGAAAAGCTTGCATAGCTGACTCTTACCGATGGAAAACTTATCGCATACGGCAGGCAGGGTAACGGTACTGTATACGTTGGATGCAAGATAATTTTTTACAAGCTCGATAACGGAGCTGTCGGTGAGGGTGCGGTTTTCCTCCTGAGTCGGAATTCTCATGAAATCGGAGTTTTTCTCGCGGTAGAGCTTTATCAGAAATTCGGTCAGATAGCAGGATAAAAGCTGTGTTGCACCAAAGGGGGCGTTTGAAAAATCGGGGCTGTCGTGCTTTTCCTGAAATCTTCTGAATTTACCTAACGTCTGTTGTGCCTCTTTTATGAAAAGGGAAAGAAGGGTTTTTTCCGTACTGTCCAAAGTGAAAATTTTCTTTTTGAAATAGTCCATAGCTTCGCCTTCTACGCTGAAGGAAATGACAAGCATATTGTTTGGCACCTTCTGGTCTGAAATATGGGCGTGCAAATCGTTGGGCTCGTGAAAAATTACCTGCCCCTGGGAAAGATGTGTGCTTACGCCGTCTGTTACGGCGATGATTTCACCGTTATCCACATAAACCAGCTCCCAGAAGTCGTGGCTTTCGGGGGCGTGGGTGAAATCCTTGGTGAACTCGAAGTAATATATACTGTAAAAGCCAAGAACGTTTATTTCATTTTTGATTTTCTGAAGTTCATACATCTGCGTCACCTCGTCGGAATAAATGATACAAAATAGAACCAAAGTGATAAATACTTTTTATTTTTTTTATTATATAATAATAGTAGCGTAATGTCAATTTTTATTTGAAAGAGAGGTATATTTATGAAAGTTCTGGCAGTTGGATGTCATCCCGATGACGTTGAAATCGGATGCAGCGGTACACTCATCAAGTGTGTAAAAAGAGGCGACGAGGTTATGGTTTGCCACGTGGCAAACGGCGATATGGGACATGCTATCATTATGCCCCCCGAACTTCGTGAAATAAGAATAGGAGAGGCTAAAAAGGCAGGAAGCCTTGCCGGCATCAAGGTTACAACCCTTGACATCGGTGACCTTATGCCCAATGCGGCAATTCAGGAGCAGCGCGATAAGATGGTTAAGCTCTTAAAAGAGTTCCAGCCCGATTTTATCATCACTCACGCTCCCAACGACTATATGCCCGACCACAGAGAGGTTTCAAAGCTTGTGTTTGACGCATCCTTTGCGGCAAGCGTACCTCACTACGGAGCAGAAGGCTCTGCAGCTGTAACTCCCATTTTCTATATGGACAATCTTGCGGGAACAAACACAATTCCCACAGAGTATGTTGATATCACTGATGAAATCGACTTAAAGCTTCAGATGCTTGAGTGTCACGAAAGCCAGCTTAAGTGGATGAGAGACCACGACCACATCGACTTTGCTGAGTTTGTAAAGAGCTGCTCACGTTTCCGCGGAATCCAGGCAAGCTGCGGCTATGCAGAAGGCTACACACAGGAGCTTTCCTGGCCCAGAATCACAACAAAGAGACTCTTACCGTAAAATAAAAGGAGGAAAAAAACATGGATTTTTTAACAACAGTAAAAGGCAGTCTTCTTGAAGGCTTCTATCCCAAGGGATGGGATATGGCTAAAATTGATGCTTGCTGCGACAAGGGAGTAGCAAGAGAGGATTTCTGGCATAAGGATTTCAATCCCGTTGAGTGTCAGAACATCTATGAATTTGATACACTTATGGGACACGAAATAGCTCTTCAGATCAAGAAGGCAAAGGAAGAGGGCATTAAGCTTGCTATGATTCTTCCCGTAGGCCCCATGGGTATGTACAAGTGGGCATCTTACTTCATTAACGAATGGAACATCAAGTGCGACCACGTTTACACCTTCAATATGGACGAATGGGCTGACGGTGACGGAAATACTCTTGAAAATACCAACCCCGCTTCCTTTGAATACAGTATGAAGCAGGCATTTTTCGACAAGCTCGGAGAAAACACAGTTCCTCCCGCTCAGAGAAACTTTGCTACAAAGGCAAACCTTCCCACATATCCCGAAAAGATTGCAGCATTAAAGGCTGAAGGCGCACGTCTTGTTCTTGTATTCGGTATCGGAAGAATGTGCCACATCGCATTCTGGGAGCCCCACTTTGCTGATGACTTTACATCTGTTGAAGAGTGGAAGAGCCAGTGCTACAGAATCGGAGCAAAGCTTCATCCTCTTACAATAGAGCAGAATGCTATAACAAGCTTTAAGAGCCGTTCTACACTTGTTCCCTGCAGAGCCAACACAATCGGCCCCGGCCTCTTCTTACAGGCTGACTATATCATCGGCGGTTGCGACGGTGCTCTCGGCAGAGGAATGGGATGGCAGGGTATGAGCTTCTTAACGACTCTTCACTACGGTCCCGAAATCAGCATTCCTTCAACATTTATGCCCACAATGCCCGGAAGACTCTTCTATCTTTCTGAGCTTGCAGGTCCCCTCGTTGCTGAATGTAACTAAGAGAAAATCAATAAAAAGCCCACAAGGATTAAATCCTTGTGGGCTTTTTTTATTCTTCAGAGTCGTTATTGCCGTTGGGGTCCACAACTGTTTCTTCAATTGGCTCAACAGCCGAACCGGGGGCTATCAGCACGATTTCCTCTGATTCTTCCTCTGTTTCTGTCAGCACTTCCACGGTTTCATCAGTCTCTTCTTCAACAAGTTCTTCTTCGTGTTCTTCAGCACTGCATTCGTCGATAGTAATGACGGAAGATTTGTCCACCATTACGCTGTAAGCTGTTTCGAGGGAAACGCATATATCAGTTGCCCTGAGGCCGCTTACAGAACAGATTGAGTAGCTTACAAGATCGCTGTATGAATTTACTTCCGAGAATCTTTTCGGCTCGTCAGAATAGTCAAGAGCGGACATTACGGCTTTCCACATTCTTGCGGCAGGATTACCATATGAATTTATGGCGTTGGGAGTGTCATAGCCTACCCATGTAGCACCGACTAAAGATGGAGTGAAGCCTACGAACCATTTATCGTGGTTATTTGTTGTGGTTCCGGTTTTTCCTGCAAGCTCAGGTCCGCTGAAGTATGCAGAGCCGCCGGTGCCGCCTGATACAACTCCTCTGAGGAGTTCTGTCATCAGCGTAGCGGTTGATTCTTTCATTGCACGGTGCTTATCAGCATTTTTCTCAAACAGCAAATTGCCGTTATAGTCATAGATTTCAGTATAGGTGTGAGGCTCTATATAAATGCCCTCGTTAATGAAGGGAGCATATGCGCCTGACATTTCCACGGGAGAAACGCCGTCGGTAAGACCGCCGAGAGACAGCGCGGCAAGAGCTTTATCGGAAACAACACCATAGTCGGTTTTACGGCTTTCTACAAGTGAGGAAATTCTCAGATTCTGTGTGAGGAAATCATAAGAACGCTGAATTCCCATCTCATCAAGTAATTTTGCAGCGGGAACATTGAGAGACTTTGCAACGGCCGTTTTTAATGATACGGGACCATAAGTGAATGTTCCTCCTGAGTTTCTGGGGGACCATGTTCCGCCATTGGAAAGCGTGAAGGTTGTGGGTTCGTCAATTAAAACACTGGCGCCGTGTATTACTCCGTAATCCAATGCGGGCGCATAAACTGAAAGTGGCTTTATGGATGAACCGGGCTGTCTTAAAGCGGTTGCTCTGTTAAAAGTTCTTGAGCCGCCTTTGTCGCCCATTCCTCCGATGATACCTTTGATTTCGCCTGTGGATGCCTCGGTTATAACCATGGCTGACTGCATCAGTTCTTCGCCCTTGTATGTATAATTAGCTTCATCGGTGTATGCTTTTTCTAAAACTGCCTGTACATCGGGGTCGATTGTGCACTTTATCTGAAGACCGCCGGTATAAAGAAGATTCTGCGCCATTACGGGAGTGTAGTTATGATCCTCAGTCAGGTCTTTTAATACTTCTTCGATAACCGTGTCAACAAAATATGAATAATAAGAGGAATCAAAGCCCTCTGCACGCTCTAATGACAGTTCTTCGTTTAGTGCCTGATTATATTCTTCTTCTGAAATCATATTAAGTTCCAGCATTTTGGCAAGAACTGTGTTTCGCTTTTCTATGTTGGCTTCGGGATTCAAATAAGGATCATAGCGGGTGGGGTACTGGGTAATGCCGGCAATTGATGCACATTCTGCCAAAGTGAGTTCGGATAAATCCTTGGCAAAATACACTTTGGAGGCAGCACCTACGCCATTGCAGCTTTGGCTTAAGTAGATGGTATTTAAGTAAAGCTCTAAAATCTGATTTTTTGAAAGATCTCTTTCCAGACGGACAGCTCTGTAAATTTCCTTGAATTTACGAAGGAAAGAACGTTCATCCTCCTTGGTGAGGTTTTTTACAAGCTGCTGAGTTATGGTGCTTCCGCCGTAAACCGGACGATTTTCGTCAAACAATCGCATAATGGTATTTATTACGGCACCACCCAGTCGTTTCGCATCAAAGCCCGGATGTGTGAAAAATCGCTCGTCTTCAATGGCAACGAAGGCGTTTTTTAAATTAAGCGGGATTTCTTCAAGGTCCGCCCAATCGCGATTTTCATCCTGATACAGGTTCTGTATTATTATCTGCTCGCCTGATTCATTTTCATAATAAATAGAGGATGACATTTTTATATCCAGCAATGAAGTGTCAACAGGCTCTGTGAAAATGCATATGGCAGCAACTCCCGCTATGCCGAGAGCGATAAAAAGAACCATCAGCACAAGAAGCATACTGCATAGTGTTTTGAATACATTCCCTTTTTTTCTTTTAGGCATATAATCATTCCTTTCATGAGAAAACGAATAGTTATATCAATACAGCCTATAGTATATCATGGATTTTTTAAAAAAGTATTAAGCCAGTATCATTTTTATGTTACAGGGAATAATATGCTATATAATTCCGAAGGAGGAATGGCTTTATGTCGAAAAAAGTAATTATTACCGTGCTTATTGCAATTTTCATATCAATTGCGGCATATCTTATTATAACCGGGGATAACACCGACGAAATCAAATCGGAAGAAGCTTCCGGATTGGCAGCAACCTCTTTTTACGAAATATCTTTGGTTAATGATGATATTTTGCTTTCGCTTATAGAAAAAGAGGGGAGGAGGGTTATAAAAAGCGGGAAGGCATCGCCCCTGAGAGCGATAGACTTAAAAGAAGTAAAAGAGGGAATAAGGATTGAAAGCCTCGAAGAGGCTCTTATGATTTTTGAGGATTTTGTAAGCTGAATAAAAAAGTTCACAACCCGTCGGGTTGTGAACTTTTGTTTTTATATTAGTTAAGGATTGCAAGCTCTGTTTCCTTATCGAAGATGTGGAGCTTGTTGGTGTCGAATGCAACTTCAACCTTTTCTCCTGCCTTAGCCTTAGTTCTGGGATCAACTCTTGCAACAACGTGTGTTCCGTCGATGTCAAGGTGGAGAAGAGTATCAG
>JAZSAR010000106.1:0-2118 GCA_045601965.1 Clostridia bacterium | reverse complement strand
AAGACTCGGTGCGGCTCTTGACGGAAAGATTCCCGCATACGTTGAAAAGATGCTTGATAATTTGGATGCAAAGGGAAATATCTACGGTATCGAAAACGAAAACAAGATTCCCGATTTCCCCGAAACAGACATACTTTTCTTTATAGGTGAAGACACACGCGCAAAGGGCTGTGCAAAAACTGCCGCTTCCGTACTTAAGGCAGCAGGCGTAGATTTCACAATTCTTAAGGATGAACCCGTAAGCGGTTACAGCCTTGACTTCTTACTCGGTGCCGCAGCAGAAACAAAGGCAGCTATGGAAAATTGTGCAAAGGTACTTAATAACTACAAAAAGGTAATCTGCTACGATCCTTCCGATGCAAAGGTAATGCTGCGTGAATACAAGGAGTGGGGAATCGAAGTTACAGCCGAGGTTGTGACATTCACATCCTTCCTTGCAGAATTAATCGAAAAGGGTGCACTCAAAATTAAGAATTCCGGCAAGGTTTATACTCCCCAGGATTCTCCCATCCTTGCAAGAGACTTGGACGAAACAGAGGCTATAAGAACAATACTTAATGCCTGCGGAAGCGTTCGTGATATGCTTCTTTCAAAGAAGGATACAGTTCTTGCCGGAAACCTCATTATGAACGAATATATGCCCGACGTAATGGCAAAGGTTGCCGATATGAGATGGACAAATGCGAAGAACGCAAATGCTGAAATTTTAGTTACAGAGTGCTTCGCAGAATATACTCTTCTTTCCGAAAACAAGATTGACGGAATCGAGCTTAAGAAGATTGAGGAGGTTGTTTCAGAATGCTTGTAAGCTTTAAGACTGTGCTTGATATGGCAGAGAAGGGCAATTTCGCCATTCCTGCATTCAACGTATACAATATGGAAACAGTTATGGGTGTTATAAGAGCAGCTGAAAGGCAGAATGCTCCCGTAATACTTCAGAACTACTCACGTCTTGTTACAAACGAGGAAGGTTACTTCCTTGCTCCCATAATCATTGCGGCTGCAAAACAGGCGAGCGTTCCCGTTTGCTATCATCTTGACCACGGCGCAAGCGAGGTTGAGGTTATGAGAACTCTCCGCTATGGTGCAACAGGCATTATGATTGATAAATCCGCTCTTCCCATGGAAGAGAACATTGCCGGAACAAAGAACGTTGTTGAGCTTTGTAAGGCAGTAGGTGTGGAGGTTGAAGGTGAAATCGGTCACGTTGGCTCTGCGGCAAACGGCGATGAACAGACTACAGAATACACCACAGTGGAAGAAGCAAAGGCTTTCGTTGAGGGAACAGGCGTAACTGCACTTGCAATTGCGGTTGGTACTGCTCACGGAAGATATAAAAAGGCTCCCAAGCTTGCTATTGAAAGAATCGCTGAAATCCACAAAAATGTGGATGTTGCACTGGTTCTTCACGGCGGAAGCGGCGTTCCCGATGAGGAAATAAAAGCTTCCATCAATGCAGGTATCAGAAAAATCAACTTCGGAACAGACCTTTGCTATGCATTCCTTGATCAGGTATTTGCAACAGGCAGAGACAAGGTTGGTATCGACCTTTTCATGAAGGATGCAGTTGAAGCTGTGGCATCCTTCGCTGAAGAAAAGATAAAGTTGTTAGGAGCTGACAATAAGGCATGAGTAAGGTTGTAGGAATCGGAGCAAATGTGTATGATACACTTTATACCGTGCCAAACTATCCTACCGAGGATACAAAAATGAGAGCAGAAAATTCCGTTGCGGCAGGGGGCGGCCCCACCGCAACGGGAATTGTCGCAGTATCAAAGCTTGGAGCAGATGCCGCCTATATCGGCGTTCTTGCCGATGATGCGGGCGGATGCTTCTTGAAGGCGGATATGGAAAAGTACGGCGTTTCCACGGAATATACCGACGTTTATTCGGGCTATGCTTCCTTTTCATCCTGCATATGGCTGAGCAGGGAAGCAAAAAGCCGTACCTGCGTATTTTTCAGAGGAAATCTGCCTGCCTTAAAGCTTGACGAAAAAAAGATTGAGGCAATTAAAAATGCTGTAATTTTAATGGTTGACGGAAATGAAATGGAAGCTGCCATCGAAGGCGCAAAAATTGCAAACCAGTCAGGGACCAAGGTATTATACGATGCCGGCG
>JAZSAR010000105.1:0-6331 GCA_045601965.1 Clostridia bacterium | reverse complement strand
TTAAAGCTCCTTTTGCAAGAAGGTCTATTTCCGCAGCTGTTGCATAGCCGCCGTTTCCGTCTGTAACCTTTATCATAATTCCCTTATAGCTTCCCTCGGGAATCGCAACATCACGATACTCTCTTGAAGAGATGATGCTTGTGGGAAGTTCTGCCGTTACCATAAGCTTGAAATTATTGCCGTCTTCCGTTACATATATTTCTATAACTTTTGCAATACCTGCATCGGAGACATCTTTTCCGCTTATTTGCCTTGGAGTATAACGGATACCGCCAAAGGTAATGGGAGCATCAAAAACTGCGGTTATCGAATGAGGGGGGTCGTGCTTTGTGCTTGCTCCCGATTCATCGGAGAAATTGGAGTGCCAGTAGGTGTTTGTTTTTCCGTCAAACGCCTTATCCGCTTCATACCACTTCTGAACGCAGCTTGCAGATACTGTCCACTTTTTCTTATCTGCAGAAAGAATGCTGTTTCCTTCCAAAGTTTCTCCTCCGACTGTTTCTGTCTTGAGAGAATAGGTATCAGTTCTTCCGTCTCCCTTTACGGTACCTACATTTGCGGTGTTTTTCGCTCCGCTTTCAATAAATGTAATTTCTGCCGCACTTCCGTGTCCCGATACACCCGAAACCTTAAAGCGGATTGCCTTGAATTTACCGCCTGCATAAAGTGCCGCTGTTGCAGTTTCTCTCTGCTGAGCCACAGCTACGGTATCATAAACGAGCTTTGTATTATATGTAAACTTTTCTCCGTCTTCAGATGTATATACATCAACCAACTGCCAGATACCTGCTTCGGAGGTATCCTTTTCAGTTTTCTGTCTAGGAACATATGTTACGCCGGAAATTTCACGTGCTTCCGGGAACATCACGGTAATCATATGGGGATTTTCGTGCTTTGTAGATACCCCGTCCTTTGAATATTCCGAGTGCCAGTAGGTTTTTTCGTTTCCGTCAAATGCCTTTATAATTTCGTTGCCCTTCTGGAAACAGCTTACATAAACCGTTCCGACACTTGTTTCTGTTCCGACTTCTGTAATTACGGTCTTTGCCGGCTCTTTAGCTTCGGTTTCTTTCTTGCTTTCATCCTTTTCTGTTGCACCGTCGCCTTTTAAGGTTCCTACATTAGCGGTGTTATTCGCTCCGCTTTTTATGAATTTGATTTCTGCCGCACTTCCGTGTCCCGATACTCCCGACACCTTAAAACGGATTGCCTTAAAACTTCCGCCTGCATAAAGTGCTGCCGTTGCGGTTTCTCTTGCCTGCGCCACCGCTACGGTATCATAAACAAACTTCGTGTTATATGTGTAATTAACTCCGTCCTCGGAGGTATAAACCTCAACTATCTGCCAGATACCAGCTTCGGATGAGTCCTTTTCCGTTTTCTGTCTCGGAACGTATGTTACGCCGGAAATTTCCCTTTTATCGGGAAACTCAACAGTTATTGTGTGAGGAGGATCGTGCTTTGTAGATGCACCATCCTTTGAATATTCGGAATGCCAGTAGGTAGCATCGTTTCCGTCAAATGCCTTTTCTATTCCATACCACTGCTGATTGCAGCTTGCCGTAATCGTCCAGGATGAAGAATCCTCATAATAATCTTCTGCACTTACTCCAATAGCCGATACGAGAGAAAGCATAAGCGCAAAAACAAGTATTAAAGATAATGTTTTTTTCATATTCTTTCCCTCCTATCAAAGATTTTCCGCAGCAGCTAGTGCCGCAGATTCATTTATTCCGTAACGTCCGATTGCAAATACGCCTCCGCCTAAATCCTTAACCTCCAGATCAAAGGCTTCCGCAAAATATGTCACGGGAATATATGGAATTCCGTCCACCAGTTTAAGGGGATTTGAAAGGGCTCTCACCTTTCCGTTTACCCTCACTTCATTTGTACCGATGAAAGAATATGTCCAGCGGTTATCAACTATTTCATAGTTTTCAAGCTTGTGGCTCTTTACATATACAAGATTTTCATCGCTATAGAATTCGATTTTTGTTTCACCATAGCCGAGGATATCCTCTGCCGCCTTAACAGGAACATAAACTGTTCCGTTTTCGGCAAATGTTCCGTATCTTGTATCGGCTTCAAATGCAAACATCTTTCCGCCTTCAACATTTATATACTTGCTTCCTGCCTTTACTACAGAAGTTTCAAAAAGAAGGCTTCTTGTATGTGAATCAAGTGTAACCTGAGGAATTTCCGTGTATAAATAGTTCATTCTGCCAAGAGGTGCAACTGATCCGTGTTCGTAAACATTCAGGAAGCTTTCTCTTTCCTTTGCCGAGTCTGCAATCTTAAATTCAAATTCAACTGCACCTGCTTCGCCCACTATCCATCTGGGAACTGAAACCATCATCGCATTTCCTTTTATATTAACCGAAACATCAGCCACCTTGCCGAAATTAAGTCCGTCTGTGCAGGAAGAAAGTGTTCCCTTACCGCCAAGGTTTACTGCAAAGTCATAGCCTTCCCATCCGGTTGCCCGGTTACGGTCAATGTCAATGTAGATATGCATAAAGCCATCTGCCTCAACTATATCCTTTTGCGCTTTCACAAGGAAATAGATATTTGCATCGTCTCTTGAAACCTTGGATGATAAAATGTGGTTTACTTCCTTTGTAACATAGTGGTATTTTTCTCCTGTCAAGTGGTTTCTCATACCATCGATGTCTCTTTCATATCCGCCACCGACATTTAAATATTCGGGAGTTACGCTGTCCCACTGTGAAAGGTCACCTGCTATATCAATAGCCTTTGCTTCGCCTGCAACACGGGCAGGGCGAACACCCTTATATTTTCTGACGAAGTCTATAAGCAGCATATAATAATCGTCTCTGAGTTTTCCTTTTGAAGGTTCGATATCACGGCTGTTTTCATCATCAAAGGTATCAACAAAGGCATTTTCAAAGCCTGAATACATACTCTGACGAGCGGCAATCCATTCATTCCAGCCACCAACCATTACCATAGCAGGATCTAAATCAAGGACACGTGATTCCTGCTCTCGGAAGAAATAGCCCTCGTTCATTGCCCCTTCGCGATAATCCTCACCAAAGGCTTCGGTGTAGCTTCTTCCTCTTGTGTAAGGATCGGAAAATACGCCTACCTTTTCATTTTCAAAAACATAGGACTGATTTATCGCAATACCGAGGCTTACACACTCAGGTCTTCCGTCTTCTTCCAAATCCCAGGCTGTCTGAGGATATTTCTGAAGCCATATCCAGCTGTTTGCACCGTCTGTATATTCTCCGGCAATTTTGCTTCCCATATCCCTTACAGTGCAGTTATCAAAAATTTCATTTAAAAGTCTGTCGTTTTCCGTGTCACCTGAACCGAAGGACTTATTGGATAAATACTCTCTTGTGGTTCCGCCGAATAAAAGGGGCTTGTCATCCCACGTAAACCAAAGGTCTTTATACTGTTCATTTTTAATAAAGTTTAAGTAAATTGCCTTTACCTGCTTTTCTCTTTCCTTATAATCGGATGCCCAGGAATCCATAGCGCAGATTTTCGGAACATTTACACCTGCTGCCTTTGCATCGGAAAATGCCTGAAACATAAGAATTGTAGTATCAAGGAAAATGTTGCTTCCATTGGTCCAGTCGAGGAAAACGGTATCAACGCCCGCCATTGCAAGCATTTCTGCGTGACGGCGGAATTTGAAATAGTCATAGTTACTTGTATAACCGAATATAGGCTCTGCCCAGTGATATACAGCATTGGTATCCCATGCCTTATGGTTGTAATCATCCTTTGCATCGGGATTTGCCGCAATTATTTCAGAAGGAATCCTCGCATTTGAACCGCCGGTGGGCTTTGCGGTCGAAAGACTTCTTCCGCCTGACCAGTTCCAGTAGGTTATTCCGACTTTGTGAGTGCCGTTTTTTACATCTCCTGCCTCGGCATAATCTGCAATTTTTCTTCCGAGAGCATCAGTTGCCGCCAACGTGTCATACCATCCGTCAACAATGGCAGAATCGGGCACAATTGTATATGTATTTTCCACCGCCTTATCGGAAAGTATTATTTCCGATACTCTGAACTCGCTTCCCGTATCACCATAGGTTGATTTAAGATATAAATCGTGAACGCCTTCGGTTGCTTCTATATTTGTATAAAACACCTTGTCATAGGATTCCTTGTCGCTTAAAACAATGTATCCTATGCACTTACCCTTTATGGGGTCATCGATGCGAAGAGAAATTGCATCACCGTTTGAAGATGTTGATGACATATAAAAATCCGCCTTGATTCCGACAGATTTTATACCGGTGAAATCGATTCCCTTATAGCCCGCATACTGATCCATACGGCTTAAATTTACCTTTTCACCCGAAAGCGATGCTCCCGATAAATCAAAAGCCGTATTTGCCTTTATTGTTTCTTCTGCCTTAACTAAAATGCAGGATGAAATCATTACAAGGCAAAGTATTAAGCTAAGTAATTTTTTCATATTTTATCCTCCTTGATTATTTCCCGATTTTTTCCGACCTTTCCATAAATTCTTCTTTAAGGCTTTCAACTACCGTGTCTTCTTTCAAAGCCAGAATGTCCTTTGCAAGTCTCTTTGCATATAACTCGATAAGCTTATCCCCTTTTTCCTTTGTAGCTTTGGATGGGCTTCCCGTAACGTGTTCGGGATAGCTTGCATACCAGGAGAAAGGTGTCTTAACCCTTCCTAAATGCTTGACTCGTTTAAGCGCCTCAATAGGCTCCGGAGCTTTGCAGTTTTCAAGCTTTACGCTGCCCGGTGCCGCAGACATTGCAAGGCTTGTTTCCCAGGCATCTGCGTGACCTCCGTCAGGCTTAACATATTTATATACCTCATCAAGTTCACTTGAGCTTAATCCCACATCAAAGCTTACGGCATAGAGAGTATAAGGAACATCTCTGTCCATATTTGAGAAAAGGAAATAATTAAGCATCGGCATATTTCCGCCGTGACCGTTTACAAACATAATTTTCGTAAAGCCGTTTCGCCCTATTTCATCGCAGAGATTACGAAGAATGGTAAGTGTAAGGTCTGAATCAAAAACTATTGCTCCGGGAGAATGTGTTGCCTCGTGTCCCTGACCAAACCAATACCCCGGGAAAACAACACAAGGCTCAATTTTTGCAGCTTCAACCGCAATTTTATGTGCCGCCAGAACGTCTGTCCCAAGGGGGCCGTGGTCTCCGTGACGTTCCAGTATTCCTATGGGTATCAGGCAAATTTTTTCTTTTTTCGCCATATCCTCAAGTTCTTTAGATGTTAAAAGTTCCCATTGCATACTGCCGCCTCCTTAATTATTTCCCGATTTTTTCCGCTCTTTCCATAAATTCTTCTTTAAGGCTTTCCACAACAGTATCTTCCTTAACAGCCTTTATATCTCTTGCAAGAACCTTTGCATAAAGCTCTATAAGTTTGTCGCCTGCTTCTTTATTTGCCATAGAGGGACTTCCCGTAACGTGTTCGGGGAAGCTAGCATACCAGGAATAGGGTGTAAAAACTCTTCCCAAATGATTTACCCTTCCCATAGCCTTTATGGGTTCAGGAAATCTTTGATATTCCATCTTCACGCTTTCGGGTGCAACGGACATAACAAGGCTTGTTTCCCATTTATCTGCGTGTCCGCCCGAATCTGCCGCCATGTAGCTATCCGCCTCTTCCCTTTCAGAAGGTGTAAGACCTGAATCGTACATAACGGAATAAAGTGTGTAGGGCACATTTTTATCCATTGTTGAAAAAAGGAAATAGGAAAGCAATGAACCGTTTCCGCCGTGGCCGTTTACAAACATAATTTTTGTAAAACCGTTTCTTGCAATTTCGTCGCAGAGATTTTTAAGAAGGGCTAATGTGAAATCCGATTCAAAGCTTACCGCACCGGAGGAAAACTTTGCTTCGTGAACCTGACCGAACCAGTAAACGGGGAAAACCGCACAAGGCTCGATTTTTGATGCTTCAACCGCAATTTTATGTGCAACAAGTCCGTCTGTTCCAAGGGGCAGATGCTCACCGTGACGCTCAAGTACACCAATCGGAACAATACAAAGCTTTTCTTCTTTTGCCATTTTATCAAGATCTACGGGTGTTGATAATTCCCACTGCATAGTGCCGCCTCCTTATCTGTAAATCCCCTTTTCGGGCTCATACATAAAATATCCAACGCCAAAGCCAACGCTTTTGCCGTCTTTAAGATACTTATAAAAGCTCTTCTGAAAGCTTGTCTTAAGGTCTTCTTCCTTTACTTCGTCAAAATTCAATTTGTCGAAAACCCGCCAGTAGTCGCAATTGCCGCTATCCTTTTTAAATACAATTTCAAAGCAATCGTAAAACATTTTCATATTGCTT
>JAZSAR010000104.1:0-4779 GCA_045601965.1 Clostridia bacterium | reverse complement strand
TTCCAGCCGTTTTTCTTCGAAAAACACTTTCCGCCTATATTTCGGTGCAAACACCACATGATACTTGCAATTCCATTTTGTATGTGCTAAACTGTTTGTGTCTATGTTTTCTTTTTTCATAGATAAATCCTCCAATGTGATTTTTATTCTTGACTGGCAGGTCAGTTTTATTATATCACATTGGAGGTTTTTGTTTATCGGTT
Source organism: Clostridia bacterium (assembly GCA_045601965.1). Classification (GTDB taxonomy): domain Bacteria; phylum Bacillota; class Clostridia; order CAKSNL01; family HGM11501; genus HGM11501. The sequence goes on along the minus strand of JAZSAR010000104.1, from coordinate 4,576 downwards.
AACCTTTTTTGAACCACGCGACTATCGCGTGGTTTTCTTTATACAACAACGACAGGTTACAAAAAAACAGTAACCTGTCTTTATTTACCATTGACACATTAATACCTTCATATAAATCTCTCAAAACCACCTTAGAATGAAAACAATCCTTAATTTCTTGATGTATCGCTTTTAATTCTTCTGTTTCTTCATCTTTCAAGCACTATCGTCTTAATATAGTATAAATGATTAATACAATAAAAAAGGATTACTATTCATAAAATACGAATAGTAATCCTTTTTTTGGTCGGGATGACAGGATACAGCCGCTTCGCATTAGTTAGTTTATTAATTTATTATTTTAGTACTCCAGCGAATCGTTCATTAATTGCAATGTTCAGGATTTGAGTTTCGAAAACGTTCGTTTTCAAAACCTTCGGCAAAATCCCACTTTGGATTTTTGCCTACGACACGTTCAAATCCTCCCATATTTATCCATACACAAATAAAAAAGCCGCATACCTATTGGTATACGACTTTTTTATTTGGTCGGGATGACAGGATTTGAACCTGCGGCTTCTACGTCCCGAACGTAGCGCCCTACCAAACTGGGCCACATCCCGATTAACACTGAAGAATATTATACAATAACGAAACATCTTTGTCAAGGAAAATCTTTTTCGTATACCCTTAAAAAAGGCTTTTGCCCGTGGGCAAAATCCTTTTTTATCTTTCCGAGAGCGGAACATATAACCTGTCCTCCTGAACTGACTTATATGCAGGTCTTATAATTTTGCCTGCATTGATAAGCTCCTCAAGACGGTGTGCACTCCAGCCTGAAATTCTTGCAACTGCGAAAAGCGGGGTAAAAAGCTCCTCAGGGATATCAAGCATAGAATATGCAAATCCGCTGTAAAAATCCACATTCGCACTTACGCCCTTGTAAATCTTTCTTTTTTCCGCAATAAGTTCCGTTGCAATACGCTCAACATTTTTATAAAGAATAAACTCTTCCGTTTTTTTCTTTTCTTCGGAAAGTTTTCCTACAAAGTCGCGGAAAACCTCTGCTCTTGGATCTGAGAGGGAGTAAACTGCGTGTCCCATTCCGTAAATAAGCCCTGTTTTATCAAAGGCTTTTTTATCAAGTACCTTTGAAAGATAATCCCGTATTTCAGAATCCTTTTCCCAGTGCTTTACATTTTTCTTGATGTCTGCAAACATCTTCTTTACTTTTATATTTGCTCCGCCATGCTTAGGCCCTTTAAGAGAGCAAAGAGACGCACATGCCGAAGAATAAGTATCTGTGCCAGAAGATGTGACAACATGTGTGGTAAATGTTGAATTGTTACCGCCTCCGTGCTCTGCATGAAGCACAAGTGACATATCAAGAAGCCTTGCTTCAAGCGGTGTAAACTGTTTATCTTTACGAAGTAGGCGCAAAAAGTTTTCCGCAGTAGACATTTCAGGGCTCGGTCTGTGGATATACAATCCCTTCCCCTGTCCGTAATGGCGGTATGCCTGGTATGCATAAACGGAAAGCATCGGGAAAATCGAAATCAAATTAATGGACTGTCTTAAAACATTGGGAATTGAAATGTCATTGGCGTTTGAATCGTAAGAATAAAGAGTGAGTACGCTTTTCGCAAGAGAATTCATTATGTCGGGGTTTGCCGCTTTCATAATAACATCCCTTGTGAAATTCTTTGGAAGCGTTCTATATTTTATCAAAAGCTCGTTGAATGACAAAAGTTCATCCTTTGTGGGTAAATTGCCGAATAAAAGAAGGTATACCGTTTCTTCAAACCCAAATCTGCCCTCTTCGGTAAAGCCCTTTACTATCTCCTTTATATCAATTCCCCTATAACAGAGTTTTCCTTCTGAAGGCTCAGACTTTCCGTTTACGATTTTACTTGATGTAATCGTTGAAATTTCCGTAAGTCCGGCAACAACGCCTTTTCCGTCAATATCTCGTAACCCTTTTTTTACATCGTACTTTTTATAAAGTTCCTGGTCAATTTTATCTCTGCTTATGCACTTTTCCGATAATGCAATTATTTCCGGAGTTATCTTAGAATATGCTTTCATTCATTCTTCCTTTCTTCAGCTTTCATAAAGCTTATAAAGATTCTTATAAATGCCGCCTTTTTCTATTAATTCATCGTGGCTTCCTGCTTCCTCTATTCCCTTATCTGTAAGGACTAAAATCATATCTGCACCCTTTATGGTTGTAAGACGGTGCGCAATGGTAAAGGTTGTTCTTCCCTTTGCAAGGCGTGCAAGAGACTCTTTTACAAGAAGCTCGCTTTCATTGTCAAGAGCGCTTGTGGCTTCATCAAGTATAAGTATGGGCGGATTTTTAAGGAACACTCTCGCAATGCTTATTCTCTGCTTCTGACCGCCGGAAAGCTTAACTCCGCGCTCACCCACATAAGTATTGTAGCCGTCGGGAAGATTTTTTATAAATTCGTCGCATCCCGCCATGCTTGCCGCCTTTTCGACCTCTTCCATTGTGGCGCCGGGCTTTCCGTAGGCTATGTTTTCATAAATCGTGCCGGAGAAAAGGTATACATCCTGCTGAACCACACCGATATTTCCTCTGAGCGAATCCTGGGTATAGTCCCTTACATCCACTCCGTCAATTAAAATCTTACCTTCCGTAACATCATAAAATCTCGGAATCAGGTTTACAAGTGTAGTTTTACCTCCGCCGGAAGGCCCTACGATAGCGATATTTTCACCCTCGTTTACGGTAAGATTTATTCCCGATAAAACCTCTCCGTCTCCGTCGGAATAGCCGAATTTTACATTTTCGAAATTTATTATTCCGCGAACCTTTGTAAATTCCTTTGCTCCCGCCTTATCCTCAATCTCAACAGGCGAATCCATAATTTCCGTAAATCGTTCAATGCCAGTCATACCGCGCTGAAACTGCTCCGTAAATTCAACAATTCTTCTTATTGCCGCAATCAACGTGGATATGTATAAAAGATATGCCGCATAGTCACCGGGGGAAAGTAATCCCTCAATCATAAAGAGTGCACCCGCTACCACAACTATTATATACATAAGCCCGTCGAAAACCCTGACGGATGTCTGGAAGCCCGCCATATAACGGTAGGTTTTATATTTAATGCCCAGGAAGGTCTTATTTCCCTTATCGAACTTGTCCCGTTCTATGCTTTCGTTGGCAAAGCTCTTTACAACCCTTATTCCAAGCATACTGTCTTCCACCTGGGAGTTGATTTCGCCTATCTGCTCACGGGATTCCTTGAATGCTTTTTTCATTTTCCTGTTGTAGTAGGTTGATACGATAAGCATAAAGGGCAGTACCGCAAACATTATAAGCGTAAGAGGAAGATTCATTGACGCAAGAATTAAAAATGCCGCAACAATTTTTATGCCCGCAATGAAAAATTCCTCGGGGCAATGGTGAGCAAATTCCGTAACGTCGAATAAATCCGAAGTTATTCTTGCCATAATCTGCCCCACCTTGGTGTTACTGTAATAGGAAAAGGACAGTTTCATAAGGTGTGAGAACAAATCCGTTCTCATATCGGTTTCAATTTTCGCGCCCATTATATGACCGTTATATGCCATAAAATAGTTAGCTGAGGCATCGATTATTCTTAAAAGGAGATAAATTCCGCCCGCCTTTAAAACAAGACTTACTGTAAGCGATGCAAAATCGTCAATTGCTCTGTCGGTTATTTCCCTTACGATTAAGGGCAGGATTATTTCGCACACTGTTGTGAGGGCAGCACAAAGTAAGTCCAGTACCATTATCCATTTGTATTTCTTAAAATACGGCATAAACCGCTTTATCAACTGTGTTGCTTTCATCCCCAGATATCCTCCTTAAGTATGTCCATTACCGTCTTTACACCGATAAGCTTTATCCCTACGTCCCTGAGTCCCTGAATACTTCCTTCCGGAACCACACAGGTCTTGAATCCAAGTCTTTCAGCCTCCGCCACTCTTCTTACAATTCCCGGAACACTTCTTACCTCGCCCGACAAGCCGACTTCCCCTAAAAATACCGTGGTAGGGTCTATCGTTTTATTTTTGAGGCTTGAAATTATAGCAGAAATTATGGCTAAATCTGCCGCAGTTTCATCCACCTTAAGTCCGCCCACCACATTTAAGTAAGCATCCTGATTCTGCATTGTAAGGCCCAGCTTTTTCTCGATTATGGCAATAAGCATCACAACCCTCGAAAAGTCCACACCCTCTGCCGCACGGCGGGGCATACCGAAGCCCGTGGGAGATGTTAATGCCTGAATTTCGGCTAAAATCGGCCTTGTTCCCTCCATAAGACAGGTAACGGAAGAGCCCGATGCATCAAGGGGCCTTCCCGAAAGAAGTGCCGCAGACGGATTATCAACGCAGATAAGTCCCTCACCTGTCATTTCAAAAACGCCCACTTCATTGGTTGAGCCGAAACGGTTTTTTACACCCCTTAAAATTCTGTAGCTCTGGTTTCTGTCGCCCTCAAAGTAGAGCACCGCATCCACCATATGCTCAAGCATTCTGGGGCCTGCTATATTTCCGTCCTTGGTAACGTGACCGACGATGAAAAAGGCACAGCCAGATTCCTTTG
>JAZSAR010000103.1:0-7619 GCA_045601965.1 Clostridia bacterium | reverse complement strand
TGCAACGCCTACCATTATCGATGAAGTGATAAGCTATATGCGTATTATTTTATTCGGAGCTCCTTTTATGATGGCATCTTTTGTATTAAACAATCAGCTTCGCTATCAGGGAAGTGCGGTTTATGCAATGGTGGGAATTGTAACCGGTGCTGTTATAAACGTGGTGCTTGACCCTGTGCTGATATTCTATTTTGAAATGGGTGTAAAGGGAGCGGCTATCGCAACTGTAATAAGCCAGATTATAAGCTTTCTGCTCTTGCTCGTCGGTATGAGCAAGGGAAGTGCCATAAAGCTTTCAATTAAAAACTTCAGGATTGATTTTTACTATCAGAAGGAAATATTCAAATGCGGTTTACCCTCACTGTTAAGGCAGGGGCTTGCCAGCATATCAACTATGATACTTAATCACGCGGCGGGTGCATATAACGATGCGGTAATTGCGGCAATAGGAATTGTTTCGAGAGTGTCAATGTTTGCAAATTCGGCTCTCATAGGGTTTGGGCAGGGATTTCAGCCCGTTGTAAGCTTAAATTACGGTGCAAGGCGTTTTGACCGTGTAAGAAAATCCTTCTGGTTTTGCGTAAAGGCATCATTGGGATTTCTCATAGTGATATCTGCAATCGGATTTTTCTTCTCGGGAGAAATAGTGGCAGCGTTCAGAGATGATGCCGAGGTTATAAAAATCGGCTCATTTACCTTAAAGGCATATTCTGTGGCATTTCCGCTTAATTCGATTATCGTAATGTGCAATATGCTTTTCCAGTCAACGGGAAAGACGGTATCTGCATCCTTTATGGCATCGGCAAGGCAAGGCCTTTTCCTGATTCCGTGCATATGGATTTTTGACGGGGTATTCGGTCTTACGGGGCTTCAGCTTTCTCAGTGCATCACGGATTTTCTGACCTTTGCATTTGCAATTCCGCTTTTAGTAAACTACCTTAAAAATTTATCGAAAGAAGAAAGGGCTCATAAAAATGAAAGTATTGCTTGATAAAAATAAAAACTTCTATAAAGGAAATATGCATTGTCACAGCACTCTTTCGGACGGTACTTTTACACCGGAAGAGCTTAAAAAAATGTATAAAGAAAAGGGTTACAGCTTTCTTGCCATAACCGATCACGAACACGTAAACAACAATTCCTATCTTGATGATGAGGAATTTCTGACCATAACAAGCGCAGAGTATGCAATAAAGGAGTTTCCGAAGGAATCCACGCTTGTTAATCTTAATATGAAGGTGTGCCACTTAAATATCTATGCAAAAAAGCAGGATAATGACTATTCTGTTTGCTACAATTCGGTGCTCGACCATTTTTCAAAAGGAAATAAGATAAATAAAGACGATACTGACTATGACAGAGTTTACGGAAAAGACGGAATAAACGACCTTATAAAAAAAGTCAACGAGGCGGGCTTTTTCGTTGCCTACAATCATCCGAGATGGTCTCTTGAAAACTATGGCGACTATTGCGGCTACGAGGGATTATGGGGCGTTGAAATTTTCAACACAAGCTGTAATGACATAGGTATTTACGAATACGATATAAATGTGCTTGACGACTTTTTAAGGGACGGAAAGAGAATTTTTGCAACCAGCGGTGACGATAACCACAATCATAACAAGGATAATCCTTTAAGCGATTCTTTTGGCACCTTCCTTATGGTAAATGCCGAAAGCCTCACATATGATAATATTATAAATGCTCTTCTTAAAGGTGATTTTTATACATCAACAGGGCCCGTAATTGAAGAGCTTTATATAGATGACGGCAAGGTTTACATAAAGTGCTCTCCTGCATCAAAAATCACTCTTTCTACCAGAGGCAGAAGGTCGGCAACCTGCGATATGGTGGACAGGCTTCTTACGGAAGCGGTATTCGAAATAAAGGAAAAGGACGAATATATAAGACTTGACGTAATTGACGAAAATGGAAGACGAGCAAACACTCAAGGCTACTTTGTGAATGAATTATAAAATAAAAAGATGAGGCTTTGCCTCATCTTTTTATTTGCAGGAAATGGAGGTATAGGGCGCAAGCTCAAGACGGATATAATAGCCCTTATCGTGCTTGCATACGGGGCAGATTTCGGGGGCTTCCTTGGAGGAAACGATATTTCCGCAATTTAAGCAAACCCAGTCGCAGGTAACATCGGAAATGAAAAGCTGATTTTTCTCCATAAGGTCTGCAAGGTAGGAGAAGCGGTCTCCGTGAGTTTTTTCAATTTCGGCAATATTTGAAAATGTGGCGGCAATCTGGGGAAAGCCCTCGGCACGTGCGGTTTCTGCAAAGGACTTATAAACATCGTCGTGCTCTTCATATTCGTTGTGCTTTGCACTTCGGAGAAGCTTTATTACAGAGTCGTGGATGTCAACGGGGTAGGTTCCTGTTATTTCAATGTTTTCTCCGCTCAAGTCCTTTAAGAAGTTATAAAAAACTTCGGCGTGCTCCTTTTCCTGGCAGGCGGTAAAATCAAACACCGCTGAAATTACATAAAGATTCGCCTGCTTTGCCTGACTTGCGGCAAAGGTATAGCGGTTTCTTGCCTGGGATTCGCCTGCAAAGGCTTTCATTAAATTTTCTTTTGTTTTTGAGTTATTGAATTCTGACATATTAATCCTCCTTTTTTTATTAAGTATTTCCATTTTTTTAATAACTATTCACATTGTTACTATATTTAAATTGCTTGACTATATATGGGGCGCATGATATAATTTTTTTACTAAATAAATTTGATTATTATGGAAAAAGAGACGAATTTTTTAAAGGGGATTCCAATTTCCAAACCGCGAGGTAGAAATACTGATTACACCTAACGAGATAATTAATATCGATGAAGAAAGTATATATTTCTCGGGCTATGATGTACCGCTCGGTGAACAGATAAAAAGCACTTACGGTTTTACCGTAAGTGCTTTTTATCTGTTTATCCAAATATTTCCGAAGGAATCGTAAAACCACATTACAACATCGCGGATGGGGAGGGTGTTAAGGGAGTAAATTATCTTTTGCCCTTCGTGACGGTCAAGGACAAGGTTTGCCTTCTTCAAAACAGCCAGATGTCGGCTTATTGACGGTTTTGTAATGTCAAACCTTTCCGCAATATCACCTGCCGACATATCGCGGGCTCCCAGCATCTCAAGTATGCTCCTTCTTACAGGGTCTGATAGGGCTTTGAATACTTTATCGTCCATAGTTAGTCCTCCTTGATATTTAGCTGTTTGGCTAAATATCGGATATAGAAAAAATTCCTCAAAATTGAAAGGAATTTGTGTATATTTTTACCAAAAAATTAAGGTTTTACTCTTGACTTAAGGCTTGAAATTTGATATAATAGAAATCCATACTGTAAAGTGGTCGAATATGCCCTTACAGTATGATAATAGCACAAATAAAGCATAATTGCAAGGATTTTTTTTACAAATTTTTTAAGCCTTTTGGCTTGGAAAGGAAGGTCAGTATGGCACAGTTTAACGAATTCGGTGTAAGAGACGAAAAGTTCTTTGCTGACATCTGCGACAGAGCAAAGTCTACAGGCGTTTCATTGCATCCGGAAAAAATGGGCAAAATTACCAGGCTGAGCTTTTCTAAAATCGATGAGGTTCTTGAAATGCCTAACCTTATTGATGTTCAGAAAAACTCTTACAAGTGGTTTTTAGAGGAGGGACTTAAGGAAGTATTCCGCGATATTTCTCCTATAAAGGACCATAACGGCACACTCATGCTTGAATTTATCGACTATCATCTTGACGATAAGCCCAAGTACACAATTGAGGAGTGCAGAGAGCGTGATGCCAACTATGCAGCGCTTTTAAAGGTAAGAGTAAGACTCATCAATTTGGAATCCGGTGAAATCAAGGAGCAGGACATCTTTATGGGTGACTTCCCCTTAATGACCGATCAGGGTACTTTCATTATAAACGGAGCTGAAAGAGTTATCGTATCTCAGCTTGTTCGTTCACCCGGTATCTACTATACAAAGGAGAGAGACAAGAACGGTAAGCCTTTAATAAGCTCTCAGATGATTCCTAACCGCGGTGCATGGCTTGAGTATGAAACCGACTCAAACGATGTTTTCTATGTTCGTATCGACAGAACAAGAAAGCTTCCCGTAACACAGCTCATCAAAGCTTTAGGTCTTGACACCGAAGCTGAAATTATGGAAGTGTTCGGCGAGGATGAAAGACTCAGAAGCACCTTGGAAAAGGATCCTACCGCCAACAAGCGCGAAGCTATGTTTGAAATATATAAGAAGCTTCGTCCCGGCGAGCCTCCTACAGATGACAGTGCGCAGACTCTCATCAACAATTTATTCTTTGATCCCAAGAGATATGACCTTGCAAAGGTAGGTCGTTATAAATATAATAAGAAGCTCTCCATGATCGGAAGAATAGCAGGTCATACCGCTGCTGAAGATATAATCGATCCCGAAACAGGTGAAATTATCGTTGAAGCAGGTAAGGTAATTACCAAGGAAGATGCGAAAAATATCGACTATGCAGGTGTAAATGTTGTTATGATTTACCCCGGAAGCAAGGCTGTTGAAGCAAATGCATCTCCTATAAAGGTATTCTCAAATGACATGGTTCATGCTGAAAAGTATCTTTCCTTCGATCCCAAGGAGTTCGGAATAACCGAAAAGGTTGTCCGTGCGGTTCTTATGGATATCATTGAAAACAGCGAAAACGAGGAAGCTATAAAGGAAGCTCTCGTTTCACGCCGTGACGAGCTTATTCCCAAGCACGTTACAATCGAAGATATCTTTGCATCCATCAATTATGCTGCTAACTTAATAAACGAAATCGGAAGCGTTGACGATATTGACCACTTAGGTAACAGAAGACTCCGTTGCGTAGGCGAGCTTTTACAGAACCAGTTCCGCATGGGTCTTGCCAGAATGGAACGTGGTGTAAGAGAAAGAATGTCCATTCAGGAGCTTGATTCTGCTACACCTCAGAGCCTTGTTAATATCCGTCCCGTTGTTGCAACAATAAAGGAATTCTTCGGTTCATCTCAGCTTTCTCAGTTCATGGACCAGAACAACCCTCTTTCCGAGCTTACTCATAAGAGAAGACTTTCAGCCCTTGGTCCCGGCGGTCTTTCCAGAGACAGAGCGGGCTTCCAGGTTCGAGACGTTCACTATACTCACTACGGCAGAATGTGTCCCATCGAGACTCCTGAAGGTCCCAACATCGGTCTTATAAACTCTCTTTCCATCTATGCAAGAGTTAATGAATACGGCTTCATTGAAGCTCCTTACCGTAAGGTTGTAAAGGGCGAAGGTATAATTACCGATGAAATCGAATACATGACAGCAGACACGGAAGATGAATATATCGTTGCACAGGCTAATGAGCCTATCGATGAGAACAACAAGTTCGTTGACAAGAAAGTTGCGGCGCGTTTCCGTGACCAGATTATGGAAATCGAAGCAGCTAAGATTGACTATATGGACGTATCGCCCAAGCAGCTTATCTCAGTTGCTACAGCAATGATTCCCTTCCTTGAAAACGACGACGCTAACCGTGCACTGATGGGTTCAAACATGCAGCGTCAGGCAGTTCCGCTTCTCCGTACCGATTCTCCCATCGTAGGAACAGGTATGGAATATAAGGCAGCCCGCGACGCAGGTGTTGTTCAGCTTGCTAAAAACGACGGTGTTATAGAAAAGGTTTCCGCTGACTACATCGGAATTCGTACCGATGACGGTGAGCTTGAAGAGCATAAGCTTGTTAAGTTCACACGTTCAAACCAGGGTACTTGCTTCAACCAGAAGCCCATTGTAAACTGCGGCGACAGAGTAAAGAAGGGCGACGTAATCTGCGACGGTCCCGCTATAAGCCAGGGCGAACTTGCTCTCGGTCGTAATATGTTAATCGGCTTCATGACATGGGAAGGTTACAACTACGAGGACGCCGTACTTCTTAACGAAAGACTTGTAAGAGAAGACATCTATACAACAATTCATATTGAAGAATACGAATCCGAAGCAAGAGACACCAAGCTCGGTCCCGAGGAAATCACCTATGATATTCCCAATGTGGGCGAGGATGCTCTTAAGTACCTTGATGAAAGAGGTATCATAAGAGTTGGTGCCGAGGTAAGGGCAGGGGATATCTTAGTTGGTAAGGTTACACCTAAGGGTGAAACAGAGCTTACCCCCGAAGAGAGACTTCTCCGCGCAATCTTCGGTGAAAAGTCCAGAGAAGTAAGAGATACATCACTTCGTGTACCTCACGGTGAATGCGGCATCATCGTTGATGTTAAGGTATTTACAAGAGAAAACGGCGACGAGATGCCTCCCGGAGTTAATAAGCTGGTAAGATGCTATATTGCACAGAAGAGAAAGATTTCTGTCGGCGATAAGATGGCGGGTCGTCATGGTAACAAGGGTGTCGTTTCAAGAATTCTTCCCGAGGAGGATATGCCTTATCTTGCAGACGGTACTCCTCTTGAAATCGTTCTTAACCCCCTGGGCGTTCCCTCACGAATGAACATCGGACAGGTGCTTGAAGTACATCTTGGTATGGCTGCAAGCAAGTTCGGTATAAAGATCGCTACACCCGTATTCGACGGTGCAAGCGAGGAAGATATTACAAAGCTTCTTAAAGAAGCAGGATGCAACGAAAACGGTAAGACTACTCTTTATGACGGTAGAACAGGTCGTCCCTTCGACAACCCCGTAACCGTTGGTTACATCTACTTCTTAAAGCTTCTTCACTTGGTTGACGATAAGATGCACGCTCGTTCCACAGGTCCTTACTCTCTTGTTACACAGCAGCCCCTGGGTGGTAAAGCTCAGTTCGGCGGACAGAGATTCGGTGAAATGGAAGTTTGGGCACTTGAGGCTTACGGTGCGGCTTATACTCTTCAGGAAATCCTTACCGTTAAGTCTGACGATATCGTAGGACGTGTTAAGACTTACGAATCTATCGTTAAGGGTGAAAATATTCCCAAGCCCGGTATTCCTGAGTCCTTTAAGGTACTCATTAAGGAAATGCAGAGCCTTGGTATGGACATCAAGGTTATGGGCTCTTCGGGAGAAGAAATCGAACTCAAGGATACAGAGGCTGATGATTACGATGATCCTTCTATCGATACAATGGAAGAATTCAAGCGTAATATGGTCGATGACAGAAGAGAAGACGCAGGCTTCGTTCCCGAGGAAGGAAGCGAAAGCATTTTCGAATCTGATGAGGACGATACAGATGATGTTATGTTAGATGATGATATTCTTTCTGATTTTGAAGACAGCGAAGATAATGTTGTGGAAGATAACATCGAAGACGATTTTATGTAAGAAAGGGGCCGGAATATAATGGTAGAATTTAACACATTCAGTGCAATAAAAATCGGACTGGCATCGCCGGAAAAGATTAGAAATTGGTCCCATGGCGAGGTTAAGAAGCCTGAAACCATAAACTACAGAACTCTTAAAGCAGAGCGCGACGGTTTATACTGTGAAAAAATCTTTGGTCCTCAGAAGGACTGGGAGTGCGCCTGCGGTAAGTATAAGAGAGTTCGTTATAAGGGTATTGTCTGCGACCGATGCGGCGTAGAGGTTACCAAGGCAAAGGTAAGACGTGAGAGAATGGGCCACATTGAGCTTGCGGCTCCCG
>JAZSAR010000102.1:0-3767 GCA_045601965.1 Clostridia bacterium | reverse complement strand
TGAGGGGTGAGGTTTATATGCCCCGAAAGAACTTTTTTGCATTGAATGAAAAAAGAGAGGAAGCAGGTGAGCCCTTATTTAAAAATCCCCGAAATGCGGCGGCAGGCTCCCTTCGTCAGCTCGATTCTAAAATTACGGCAGGTCGCGGTCTTGATATTTTGATTTTCAACGTGCAAAAATGCGATGCGAAAACCTTTAATACACATACAGAATCCCTTTCCTACCTTGAAAGCCTGGGCTTTAAGATGGTGCCTGTGAGAAAAAGCTGTAAAACAATAGACGAAGCCATTGCCGAAATCGAAAAAATCGGAAGCGGCGAATACAATTTAGGCTTTGAAATTGACGGTGCGGTTATAAAGGTAAATGAGCTTTCCTACCGTGAAAAATTAGGCTCTACCGCAAAAGCACCCAGATGGGCGATTGCCTATAAATATCCGCCGGAGCAGAAGGAAACAAAGCTTCTTGATATTGAAATTCAGGTGGGACGCACCGGTGTTTTAACACCCAATGCGGTTTTAACTCCGGTATTCATCGGCGGAACAACCGTGGGAAGGGCAACCCTTCACAACATCGACTTCATCCGTCAGAAGGATATGATGATTGGCGACACCGTAATTATACAAAAGGCGGGAGAAATCATTCCCGAGGTGGTTTCCGTGGTAAAGGAAAAGCGAACGGGTGAAGAAAGAGAGTTCAATATGCCGGAGACTTGCCCAGTATGCGGTGCAAAAACGGTGCGCTATGAAAACGAAGCGGCAATCCGTTGCAGCGGAAACGAGTGTCCCGCCCAGCTTCAGCGGAATATAGAGCATTTCGTATCCCGTGATGCCATGAACATCGACGGTCTCGGCCCTGCGATAATTGCACAGTTGCTTGAGCGAAAGCTTATATCCTCCACAGCCGATCTTTACTATCTTAAAAAGCAAGATGTGGCAGCTCTTGATAAAATGGGAGAAAAATCTGCGGAAAACTTAGACGAGGCAATTAAAAAGTCTAAAGAAAGCGATTTATCCAATCTCATATTTGCTCTCGGTATCCGTCAGGTTGGGCAGAGTGCGGGAAAGAGCCTGGCAAAACACTTTAAGACCTTGGATGCCTTTATGGCAGCAAGCGAGGAGGAGCTTTCGGCAATAGACGATATCGGCCCCATCACGGCGAAAAACATCGTTACCTATATGTCGGAAACGCAGAATCTTTCCAATATCCAAAATCTTGTTGGTGCGGGAGTTAACACAGTATATAAGGAAGAGGAACTGACGGACGAGCGCTTTTCAGGACTGACCTTCGTTCTTACGGGTACGCTTCCCACATATACAAGAGACCAGGCATCGGCGATAATCGAGCGCTTCGGCGGCAAGGTGTCGGGCTCCGTTTCCAAAAAGACAAGCTATGTCCTCTTTGGCGACGAGGCGGGAAGTAAATTAACCAAAGCAAAGGATTTGGGCGTTACCCTCATAACAGAAGAAGAATTTAACGAAATGATAAAGTGAAAAAATAAGGAGAGACAGACATGATTGATTTCGGATATGCTTTTGGAGCCCCTCATGTTATCACACTTTCCCGACCGTCGGCAAGCGAAAAGGTTGTGTCGAAGGTAAGCGAAGAAGGGATACATTTTTCAAGAACTTACAGAAGTTTAAGAGAGATATATCCGCTTACATGGGAAACTCTGGCTCCGGATGTAAAGCTTTTTATGAGTATAGCAGTCGGCAAAGAAAAAGCAAAGCTTAAAAAGTGGTATAGACATAAAAGCGGTGCACCCTGCCTGATTTGCGAAGGAACAGAGGGCGGTACAGACTATATCATTTCTGCCATATCGACCGAAACAGGAGCCGTAATACGGATTGAACTTGAAAATAATACAGATGAAGAAAAGACGGTCATAGTTGAAATGAATCATATCAATGGCTGGGTTATAAGTAACCGCGGCTGGATTGATGGGGTAAACAACAATATTCTTTTATCTATGAACGGCGGAAGAGCCGATCGCGTACTTTGCTATGCCAAGGGAGCCGATGCATATCTGATGTACGGAATGAATGAGGCGGATATGAGTGCTTCGGCAGTGCCGATGGCGGACGAAGAAAGAGTGTTAAGCGGAACTTCCCAAAAGAAAATTGCTGCGCGGTTTGTTCTTCGGGGAAAAAGCAAAAAAAGCGGATGGTTCATATTGCCATATGAAAAATATTTTTCGGAAATCCGGGATTTGGAGGATATGGATGCCGATAAGGAATTTGCCGAAGCGCTTGAAGAATGGGAGCAGGTTTTTGCCTGCGGAGCTCATATAGAAATTGAAGACAATATGCTGATGCATTGCTACAGAGCCTGCCTTGCTGATCTTTTTGTAATGAGAGAAAAAATCGGAAACGGCAGCGGTATATGCTGCGGAACGGATGTTTATCGGTCTTCAAACAGTTACGAACCTCTGGAAGCAGATATTCTGCTGGAGAGCACAGGATATGTTAAAGAGGCGCTGGAAGATTATGAAATGCATTTTGAAGGGCAGGATGAAAACGGATGCTGGGCGTTCAGCGGAGGCTGGGAGCATGAGATGTGGGGAGCTGCATTTAATAAAGCTAATGCGGTTATGACTCACTATAAATATTCGGGAGATAAAGATTATCTTGAAAGGCATTACCATAGAATGCTTTCGTCCGCATTGTTCAACCATAGTGCAAGATGCTTAACAAAATCTAAAAGTGTAAAAGCCGAGCAGGGACTCATGCCGAGGGGTATGGGTGATTGCGGAATGATAAACGGGAACGATTATTACGGAGTGTTTTATCCGCATAACTGTATGTCGGTTGCCTCAGACGGATTGGCTTTGGAGGCGGCGGAAATATTGGGAAAAACGGAGGATGCAAAGCTGCTGCGCCTTATATATGAAGAGGCGAAGGAAAGTCTTCTTACATCTATGAAAGAGAATCTGACGGAAAAGGACGGGTTAAAAATTGTTTCTTCGAATACCGCTGCATCAGACAACGGATCAATATTCGGATGCCTTTATTCCTTCTTTCCCTGCGGCCTGGTAAGTGCGGATGAGCCTATGATTTCTGATACGGTGCAATATATAGAAAGCTGTAAAAGGAGCGAAGGCGGACTGCATGAAGGGACCGGATGGAAAAAGGACGGAGTATGGGTTGCTATGTCCCTTAATAATATGTCAAGGGCATATCTTCGGATGGGAAAGTATGACCTTGCGAGAAAATATCTGTATCCTGCGATTAACCACGCTACACCGCTTGTCACCTGGTGCGAAGAAAGAGGTAGTGAAAAAGATTCCGTAAGAGTTTCGGGAGATTTGCAACATTTGTGGACGCCGCTATCGGTATGTCAGTACATAAACGATGCAATCTGCTTTGAGGATAATGACACCATGCATATAATGGCAGGTGCGTTTCCGGAATGGCTGATTGGCAAAACGATAAAGGCTATGGGAATATATACAAGTGGCGGAAAAACCGACATATGTCTTGAAAATGCGGATGGTGTATACAATTTCACAATGAAAACGGAAAGAGAGATTGGTAAAAGGGTGATTTTGCATCTTCCGGGAAGCATAGGTACAACCAAAGAGGTTGAATTTGAATGTATTGGTAAAAAAGGTATTGCGGAGCATATCGCACTTATGTGATTTTTCAGGCATACATTATACCGCAGAAATGACATTAAATTGTTTTAAGGAAAAAGACTTGCTGTAAAAATGCAAGTCTTTTTTTGCCCTCTTATATTAGAATTCGGTAAAGATTTTGTGCAAGTTATATTAA
>JAZSAR010000101.1:0-4920 GCA_045601965.1 Clostridia bacterium | reverse complement strand
TATTATGATCATCAAAGAGTCTGTGCTTTTCAACATATCCTCCTACACCACCGCCGCCTCCTCCGCCGCCAATGTGTTTCTCCTCCACAAATAAGCCATCTGTCAGCCCTATCGCTAACACCACTACAAGCAACATTGTTGCTGCTACAATCCATCTTATCAAATACACTCTTTTCATTATTCTGCTCCTTATTCACAATCTATCACTTTAATAAGATTAAAAACCTGCAGGGCTGTTGCCTTAAGATTTTTATATGCATTTTCTTTATCCATAGCCTCGCTCAGGGTGCAAGGTGCTTTAACTATGGGGAAAAAGGCGTCAATTCCGTGTGCATTGCATATTGCGGCATCATCCGTCACCGCTCCCGAAAAAGCTATAACAGTTTTTCCGTATTTCTTGGAAAGATTGGCAACTCCTATGGGTGCCTTTCCCATATAGGACTGACCGTCAAGCCTTCCCTCTCCCGTTATAACAAAATCCGAATCCTTTATTTGCTCTTCAATTCCGGTTTCAGCCATTACAAGCTCTATTCCCGATTTTAATTCTCCGCCAAGGTATGCCATAAAAGCAAACCCCATTCCGCCTGCGGCACCGCTTCCCGGGTAATTACTGTCCGATTCCTTATTAAGCTTTTTTGTTAAATCAGCATAGTGCGAAAGCCACAAATCCATATCCTTAATCATTTCTTCCGTTGCACCCTTCTGGGGGCCATAGATGAAGCTGCAGCCATTATCTCCGCAAAGGGGATTTTTCACGTCACAGGCAATGTAAAATTCGCATTCCGAAAGACGGGAATCCTTTTCCGAATCCGATATATTACATATTTTTTCAAGCCCCTTTGCGCCATAGGGCACATCCTTTCCCGAATCATCCGTAAACTTAAAGCCGAGAGCCTGAAGCATTCCCACACCGCCGTCATTGGTGGCACTTCCGCCGATTCCGATTACAAATTTCCGCATACCTTTGGAAAGAGCATCCTTAATCATCTCCCCCACGCCGTAGGTTGTGGTGTTTAAGGGATTTTTATCGCCGTCGGAAATAAGAGTAATTCCTGCGGCGGCAGACATTTCCATAACCGCAAGATTACGTTCCTTAATTATGCCGTAGCGCGCCTCGATGATTTCTCCTATGGGATTATGCACTAAGACAGAGACATATTCGCCAGTAGCCGATGCGACAACTGCATCCACCGTACCTTCCCCTCCGTCGGCCAATGGGCTTATTACAATATCAGCATCGGGATAAACCTCTTTTATTCCCTCGGAAGCAGCACTTCCCGCCTCAAAGGTGGAAAGGCTCCCTTTAAAGGAATCTATAGCAACTGTAACTTTCATATTATTTCTCCTTTTTGGGCAATGTATTTTCCTGATTTTTGTAGATAACGAATTTGCTGAATAAAAATTCCAGTACAAAATTGGAAAGCATTGATAAAATAACAGTTATATATTCGCTTACTCCCGCCTTTTCTGCAAGATATACAAGATAAGTAGATACCGGAGTAAATACCGCGTAAAATCCCAAAAGCTTTGCCATAGCTATGGGCACATTTGCGGCGGACTTAAAGGTAAATCTTCTGTTGAAGGTGAAATTCCATACAATTGAAAGGAGAAGCGACGTAAGATACGAAAACCACTCTGGAAGAGGGAACAGTTCATTCATCAATGTAAATGAACCGATTTGTATAATTCCTGCTGAAATTGAAAAAAGCGTAAACTTAACCATTTGTATAATACTTGATTTTTTCATTTTCTCACCTCTTTAATTATTGCGGCAACACTCTGTAAGGACGCATTCTTTGCGATGCAATCAGCGGCGTAAAGCCCTCTGCATATTTAACTCCGCACTGCGTTCCCCTTAAGGCGGCAAGCTTTCTTTGCTCTTCTATGACATCAATTCCGTCGTGGTCTTTTAGCCACTTAGCCTGACTTTCGTGGCAGGAGAGCATTTTTTCCTTTAATTCCATTTCCTCTGTTATATCCACATATTCCGTCGGGATAAAGTTCATACCCGAATCGGTATCGGAATAGTAAATGGGCGTAACTGCCGTTGCCTCCCCAAGGTTCGGCATAAAGTGCGGGCAGGATGCATCAAAGGACGCCTTAAACACTAATTTGGATGTTTCCACGTGGTCTGAGCAATAGTCATTAGGAGAATGAGTGATAATAACATCAGGCTTTGCATAGCGGATAATTGCAATCATTTTACTTATCTGCTCTTCGTTTCCGCTGTTTACCGTAAGGTCACCGATATCCGCCGAAATGAGGCGAAAGCCCGCCATATCGCAGGACTTTTTCGCTTCCTTTGCTCTTATTTCCCGAAGCTCCTCGGGCATAATTTCCACGTGCCCCATATTTCCGTTGGCAACATTGCATACGAAAACCTCGTGCCCCTGCTTTTTATATTTAATAAGTGTCCCTCCGCAGCAAAGCTCCATATCGTCTGGATGACACATAACCGCAAGTATTCTCATAAAACCACCCTTTACCCTCTTATTATATAAAATTATAACATAAATATATAAAAAAGACAATCTCTTTTGAAAAGAGATTGTCTTTTAATTTACGCTAAAGTTTTAGCTGTCTTTTTTTCGATAATCTGCATTACTGCAACGAGACCAACTAAAGCTACGCCGATGGCATCTGTTACCGCTCCTGGATAGATAAGTAAAAGTCCGCCGACTAAGTTCAATATTCTCTGATACCATTGCATATTTGTGAACATATAGCCTTCAAGCGATGAAGATACCGCATAGATACCCACAAGGGATGTGATACAGATAAGCACTACCTCAAAGGCTGTGGTATCAATAAAGAGCATTGCGGGATTTAAGGCAAATACATAGGGCACGATAAATGCACCGATTGCAAGCTTTGTTGCCGTAAACGCCGTTTTCATCGGATTTGCCTGTGCTATTGCCGCACCGGCATATGCCGCAAGGGCAACGGGCGGTGTAAGGTCGGCAACAATACCGAAGTAGAACACAAAGAAGTGTGCCGCAATATCAGGAACGCCCATACGAACGAGGATAGGCGCACAGGTTGCCGCCATAATGCAGTAGTTTGCAGTTGTGGGAACACCCATACCAAGCACTATGCAGCAAAGCATAGTTAAGAAGAGGGCTATAATTACATGATTTCCCGCAAGGGCAACGATTCCGTTAATCATCATATTTGCAAGGCCCGTCATTGTTATGGTTCCTGCAATGATACCTGCCACACCGCAGGCTGCCGCAACGGCAATCATTCCCTGACCGCCTGAAGCCAATGCTTCAAAAAGTCTCTTGGGGGTGATTCTGTTTCCCTTATTGAAAAGACTTACAACTATCGCCACAACAATTGCGATTGCCGCCGCATACTGGATGGAACGCTGGCTTGTACCGACAAGATACACAAGCACAACCAGGGGCAAAAGAAGATAAATCTTTTTAAGAAGCGGTAAAAACCTGGGGAGTTCTTCACGGCTTAAGCCCTTTAAGCCTTCCTTTTTAGCCTCCAAATGAACGGAAATAAATACGCCTGCAAAATATAAAACTGCAGGAAGTATCGCTCTTACAACAATGTTACTGTAGGGAACGCCTAAATAGTCCGCCATTAAGAATGCCGCCGCACCCATAATGGGAGGCATTATCTGACCGCCGGTTGAAGCCGAAGCTTCTGCCGCCGCCGCAAATTCAGGCTTATAGCCCGTCTTTTTCATAAGGGGAATTGTAACGGAACCGGAGCCAACGGTATTGGCAACGGAAGAACCGGATACCATACCCTCCATAGCACTTGCAACAACTGCAACCTTGGCAGGACCGCCGGAGAAGCCACCAACTACTGAATTGGAAATTTTAATAAAGAAATCCGCAATTCCGGTACGCTCCAGAAAAGCACCGAAGATAATGAACACAACGATAAACTTTGAGCATACGTTGATGGGAGTTGAAAGTATACCCTCTTTTCCGTAGAAAAGATAGTGCACCGTATAGTTAAGCTTTCCTGCAAAGGAAGGATTGGAAAGTCCGAAGAAAAGCGCATATAAGATAAAGCATCCTGCCACGATTATAATGGGAAGACCAACGCTTCGTCTGCAAACTTCACCAAGGGAGATGATTCCAACCAGTCCTATTAAAATCTGATACCAGGCGAAGTTACTTCCCTGCTGAATTATTGTATAGGCATTTGCAGTAAAGTATAAAAATGCCGCTGTTCCCGATATCATAAGCACTATATCATACCAGGGTATATAGTTTACTCTCTGCTTACCCTTTCTGGCAGGATATACAAGATATCCTAAAAACAGGATAAATGCTACAAAGGATGTAAGACGGATTTCCTCAAGCCAGGTGGCAAAAAGGGTTACATATATGCAAAAGAGTGAAAAAATCGCAAGGATTGCACTAACGATAATTTTAGGAACGCCTTCCCAGATTCTCACGTTTGACTCACGGTCAAACTTTTTCATCACCGCATCCAAGTCCATGGGAGCATCAGGTGCAGGTGCTTTCTTTTTGAAAAACATTCAATAACCTCCCGGGATGTATATTTTTTCTTGATAAACGGCTGCGACGTTTCTGCCGCAGCCGTTATATTTTTCAAGAATTATTCTGTAACAACTTCGATTCCTTTTTCAGCGAAGTACTTTGCAGCGCCCGCATGGAAGGGAACTGTCATACCGCTTGTTGCGTTTTCAAGGCTTAATTCTGCGCCCTTTGCATTTTCAGCGGTGATTGCTTCGATATTATTGAAGATTGCAGCTGTAAGGTTGTATACATCCTCTTCAGTTGCGCTTGCGCTTACTATAAGAGTTGCCTTAACTGTAACCGTTGTTACGTCAGATTCCTGACCTGCGTATGTTCCTGCGGGGATTGTGTAGGTTGTGTAGAAGGGGCAGGAAGCCATAAGAGCTTCTGCAACTTCACCGTCGATAGGAACAAG
>JAZSAR010000100.1:0-3162 GCA_045601965.1 Clostridia bacterium | reverse complement strand
CTCTTCTGAAAGCTTGTCTTAAGGTCTTCTTCCTTTACTTCGTCAAAATTCAATTTGTCGAAAACCCGCCAGTAGTCGCAATTGCCGCTATCCTTTTTAAATACAATTTCAAAGCAATCGTAAAACATTTTCATATTGCTTCCCTCTTTATAGCAGGAGGCAATTCCCGGATGTATAAGCCAGGATGCGCATCTTACGGGCATCGGTCCCGTGTATCCGAAAAAGTCATAGGCTTTTTTAAGTGAATCTGTCAAAAGCTCTTCTGTAAGGGGGCCGGTTGACGGAATGTGACAGCTTAATACAGTATCGCCCTTTTTCACATAATCCTTATAATCAATGTCCGAAGCCATAGGCTCATACTGAAGTCTGCCGAGACCGTAAATTTTAAGCCAGTAATAAAGCGCCAGCCAGTCGGATACAAAGGTACCCACTATGCCGTAAACCTTCTTGCACTCGTCATTTTTTGTGGATAAATCAAGTACGGAATTGAAAAACACATCATCATTTATCCCCTTAGCCTTGTATATATAGCGAAGAGGTCTTGCCGCAAGAATCAAAAACGCCAGATTTACGGTGTAAATATGTATATTTTTCTTTTCCGAAAGCTTTTTCAATATTTCATTATATTTTCTCTCACGGCAAAGGAACAAATCGTCAAGCGCACACTTTATATCGTCCCTTGATTCCTTATCCTCCGTTAAAGTATCGCATACAGAAGAAAGGTAAGCCGAATCCTCCTTTGAAAAGCCGATTTTTACTAAAAATTCATACATTTTCATTTCACTTCCTGTAAATATATTGTTACTGTCAATTATAATATTTTAATGGTTAATTGTCAAATAATTTAAGCCTTATTACAATCAGAAAATATACCGGTTTCCAATTACTTATATGCTAAGCTTATCTGCAATTTTCAGTATCTTTTCCGAGTTTTCAAAAAATTCTTTTTCGCTGTAATGGCTTTCAGAGTTCCAGGTTCTGTCAACGGTCTGGGCAAGATTGAGAATAACTCTTTCTCTCATTCCCTCAAATGAGCTTCCCCACTGGCAAAGCATACCGCCGAGCACCATTTCCGGAGGCTCCAATTTAAGTCCGTTAAACGCCTTTGATGGCCAAGCCCAATGCTGAAGCTCGTAAACCTTCCAGTCTTCCCCTGCAACCGTCCACTTAAATTCGTGATTCAAGTCTTTTTCAATCCATTCAGGAACAACATACATAGGCTTCCAGGAGGCATTTACCACCTTAAATCCCGCTTCGATAAGTTCGGGACCTGTCTGATAATAATTTTCCCAAGAAATAACTATGCATTCCCTTGAAATATTTTCTGTTCCCTCTTTTGGAAATCCTTCCCACACAATGGGCGTTCTTCCCAGAGAAAGACAAATATCAACTATTTTAGCCGTAAAATGCGAGTAAAGTTCCTTTGTTGAGCCAATGCCGTTTTTCTTCATATACTCTGTGCAAAGTGTGCAGTCTGCCCACTTTTCGTGCTTCGCCTCGTCGCATCCTATGTGGATGTATTTTGAATATTTGAAAATTTCCGCAATTTCGGAAAGCATTTTTTCTATATTTTCAAAAATGTGAGGTTTTCCTATACACATTATGTTTTCTGTCCATTTTTTCTTGTCAGCCGGGTTCATAAGTACCTTTGCCGTTTCGCTTTCTTTGAAAAACTCGTTTGCAAATTCATCGGGACAGTTTCTGATTAATTCCGCCGAGTGACCTATTCCCTCAAACTCCGGGATAAGCTCCACTCCTGCCTCATTGGCATATTCTACAAGATATTCAATTTCTTCTCTCTTATAACTTTTCCCCTTTGTTGCTGCATCAGGGAAACATTTAAGAGGCAGTGTCCATGCCTTATTATCCATCAGGTGAAGCTGTATGTACTTTACCTTATACAGCCAGCAAATATCCACAAGTGCAATAAGGCTGTCGAAATCGGTTAATTCCGTCTTTACGTCTTCCATATATGCACGAAAATCCTTGTCGGGCTTATCAACTATCTCTGTATCCCGCAGTTTAAAACCGTTTTCGGCTTTTTCCATAAGCTGAATCATGGTTGCAAGTCCGTATGCCGCCCCCTCTGTATCCGATGCATATACAAAAGCGCCATTTATTTTATATTCGTCTTTATTTAAACTTTCATCATATAAAAGCTTAATTCCCGCTTCTCCGCTTTTAAGTCTGACACCGTAAATTTTACGGCACATTCTTAAAAATGTCTTTTTGCAAAAGGAAAGTCTTTCATCAGATGAAAATTCAGGCGAAATGAAAATTTCTCCCTTTTCTTTTATGCTTTTAACCTTTGGTATAATATTCATTTAACCTCTTCCCTTCATTCTTTTGCTATTATATCGCAAAGTCTCTTTTCACAGAAGTCCAGAAATTCGCCCCAGATTTTACCGTCAATAAAGAGGTTTTCTCCGGTGGTTGCAAGAATCTCCGCCTTGTCCTCCGTATTGTTGTTCCACACGTGGTTTCCGATAAATACATCAACCTTTTTTTCTTTTAATCTTTTAAGGGAGTTAAAATAATCCTCTCTGCAATTATCATAGTCAAACCTTTCTTTCACAAGAGTGTTTGCTCCTGCACCGCCAAAAGTTCCCACCTTGTATGTTATGCCGTTTTCCTCTGTTTGGTAAAACAATGAAATAGTTCCTTCTGTGTGACCGGGCGTTTCCATAACCTCAATTCTTGTATTGCCGAGGGAGACAACATCTCCATCTTTCAAAAGAGCATCGGCAATAAAATATTTTTCTGCCTTTTTAGCATCCTTTCTGCCAATAAAGGTTTTAGCCCCTGTAAGATCAGAAAGTGCTGCAGTTGCCTCTGTATGGTCTCCGTGCCAGTGAGTGAGAATGATATATTTTATATCATAGGGTGAAAAGCCAAGCTTGTATATGGAGTTTATCAAAAGAAACAAAGTATCACTGTAGCCGACATCAATAAGAATAAGTCCGTCACCGGTGTCAATAAGATGTGCCGAAGCAGGATAAGTTCCGACAAAATAGGTGTTGCCCACAATCTTAAATGGCTCCATTTTTCCTTCGTAATGGGCGGCAAAATTCTTCACTTTTCTGTACATAAAACACATCTCCTTTTACATATCAAACCCTGTTTAATAAAATCATAGCATAAGACTTTTTCCTTGTCAACGTT
>JAZSAR010000099.1:0-6182 GCA_045601965.1 Clostridia bacterium | reverse complement strand
GTGATAAATATCTTATGCTGAGGCGCATAAATTTTGCAACCTCATCGCAGTTTATATTTCTTCCAAAATGATGATTTATATACATTATTGCGGCATTTACATGAAGAGTCTGAAGATCGGGTTTTTCATCGGAACTCAGGCGAAAAATTGCACACAGCTTGTGAAGCATGCCTGCAAGATAAAAGGCGTGCATATCGTCCTTGTGGCATATTTCGATTAGTTCGTCGAAAATTTCAGACGGATAGGAAAAAATTCTCGGAAGATGGGAAAACAGGTGGGCAAAGTCACCGGTAAAATTAATAAAAGCATAATACCAGGGGTCTTTCTTGTCGGGCTCATAGTAAATATATTCGTTTGACTTTACGATAAAGCCTTCACCAGCGTTTACTTCCTGCTTTTCGTCATCTATGGTAATATATCCCTTTCCGATTTTTACAAAAAATAACATATAGCGGGAAATACAGTTCCTTGGCACCGTCCAGTTGTCAATGGTACATCTTTCGTATCCGTATTCAAGTGGATGAAAATCCTTAAGACGTGAGAGCCTTTCAACGTCGGAAAATACTCCGTGGAAACGGTCTTTGGTACGGATATCAGTTTTAAAATCAGGCATATATTTCCACCTCTTTTTAATTTAGCTACATTATATCATATCAAGGTTACATTTTGCAATAGAAAAGTTTCCGGATATGTGATAAATTTAAAGTAAATAACTTGCTTTATCTTTAATAATGTAAGGAGGAAATTTTTATGAAGAAAATTTTATGCCTGCTTTTGGTCCTTTTGCTTACGGCTTCAGGCTTTACGGTCTTGGCATCGGAAGATGTTACTCTTCTTCCGGAAAACGCCCCCTATGTATCGGGCGTTACCGTAAAGGACGGAGTAACGGGCTTTGCCAAAGGGGACTATATCGGTTTTTCCGATGTTGACCTTACGGGGATAAACTCCGTT
Organism: Clostridia bacterium; assembly: GCA_045601965.1. Classification (GTDB taxonomy): domain Bacteria; phylum Bacillota; class Clostridia; order CAKSNL01; family HGM11501; genus HGM11501. The sequence continues at coordinate 5,231 of JAZSAR010000099.1, read as the reverse complement.
AAAATTACGGGTAAATTCAACCTTGGCGTAGGAAACGGAGAAACCATAAGAATAAAGATTGACGATCCTAAGTCGGGTGAGGAAATCGGTTTCGTTGTAATTTCCGAAAGTAAGGAAGAATATTTCGGCTATATAGGCGGTGCATCAGGCGTTCACGATGTATATTTCGTGGGCACTTACTGGTCAGGCTATGATTCCGACTTTTCAATTAAAAGCTTTACACTTCTGAAAGCTCCTTACGAAGATAACGCCTTTGACAATCAGGTTGATGACAGCTATATAAAAGACTTTTACGAAGACACCTGGGTTTCTGTTGACGATTTTGGACGCAGGGTAGCAGAGTATCCCGAGGCAGGTCCCGTAAAAGAGGGCGAGCGGGAAGTCGGTATGCTTTACTGGAACTGGTTTTCGGGAAACGGAACAATCAAGGCAACCGTAATTTCCGATATAACAACCAAATTTCCAAACGCCATGACGCTTGACGGGGCTTCTGCGTGGAACGGTGCAGGCACAACCGTGTGGGACGAGCCTGTTTACGGTTATTACAACTCTTATGACTATTGGGTATACAGACGACACGCCGAGCTTTTTGCAGCAGCCGGTGTTGATGTGATTTTCCCCGACTGTTCAAACGGAGGTACTTCTCATATCGAACCTCTGATGATTATGGCAAAAGCATTCAGAGATGCGAAAAAAGACGGAATAAAGGTTCCGAAAATTTCTTCTTTCACAGCAGACTGGACAGCATCTGACGGATTTTTCAGATTTTTTGCATCAACCTACAATACCTGCTTCCAGCTTGAGGACTTCTCGGACATCTGGTATATGAGAGACGGAAAGCCCTTCCTTTTCGGTATGGATGAAGAAGTTGCAAATGGTATTAAAAAAGCCGCAAAGGGTGATCCTGCTTTATCAAATCTTGCAGAAGAGATGGTAGATTTCTTCTCTTACAGAAGAAACGCCACGGGACACATATATCCTGAAAGATGGACATGGATTGAAACCTTCCCCCAGATGGCACGAGGAGTGAAGACCGATGACGGCAGACCTGAGCTTGTTGCAGTTGGCGTTTCCAAAAACTCCGGTTATGTGGGAATAGGCGAGTGTGCAAGTGACCCCTATGCAATGGGAAGAGCATATTCTGCCCCCTTTGGCGAGGATTACAGGGAAGAGGCTATAAGGGAAGCATATTATTACAGAGAAGAAGCATCTCTTGCCTTGGATTATGATCCCCACTTCATTATGTTTGACGGATGGAATGAACTTAAGAGTGACTTATACAGAAACTACGGCGGGTACGATATTGCATTCCCCGATACCTTTGACTCTGATAACAGCCGTGATATGGAGCCTGTAAGGGGACTTCTTAAAGACGACTGCTACAATATGTTAGTTGACGTAATAAGAAAATATAAGGGTGTTCGTCCCGCACCCGTTGCATCAGGCGAAATTACAATTGATATTAACGGCGATGCATCAGCCTGGGCAAATGTAGCACCCGAGTTCTTAAACTACAAGGGAACCGACAGAACAGGCACTGATGCTTACATAAGCGACAGAACAGAAGAACTTAAAACATACGATACAAAAATCGCAAACAGAATAATTTCCTCCAAGGCGGCTCGCGATGCCGAAAACTTCTACTTTATGGCAAAAGCCGACAAGGCGGTAACAATGGGTGACGGTGCACTTCAGCTTTTAATAAATACCGACAGAAATGCGGCAACCGGCGAAAACGGCTATGATTACATTTTAGGACGCAAGGTAGGATCGGTTGAAGCGATTGTAAAGAATGAAAGCGGCTTTACATATAACGAAGTCGGAAAATATGAGTACACTGTAAAAGACGATGTGATTCAGATTAAAATGCCCAGAGCCTTAATCGGCGAAACCGGCAAGGTTGAAATGGAATTGAAGTGGGTATCGGGAGCATTTTCAGATATACTGGACCTTTATGCAAACCTTTCTTCTGCTCCGATAGGAAGATTTAACTACCTCTTTATCGAGGAAGCACAGAAGGCACTTACCGCAGAAGAACGTGCAATGATGAAAAAATCAACCCTCATTCAGGCGGGTAATACAAAGATGATTGCAAACGGCGGTATTGTGGACGTTTACGAGGCTGATACAAGAGTTGCTCCCTTTGAAATGTTCGGAACAGCTTATGTACCCCTTAAGACTCTTGAAGAAATCATCGGCTGGGGTAAGAGTAAGACGGAATACGATTATCTTTCAAACATTTTATACATTTATAACTACGAACTTGACTTAGAAACAAGAGAATACAGGGAAAACAACTGGTATTACACCGTGGTGGGAACTCTTGAGGCTTACAAAAACGGAAAAGTGGCAAATATGACAAATCCGGTAGTTACGGCAAACGGAATGTTATATGTTCCACTTTCCGTGTTTACGGATTTAATCGGCCGCAATGTGACATCGCTCGGAAACGGATATTATCTTATAGGTGACGCAAATGAAGATGCGGCAAGAGCACTTCTTTCGTATATAAACTGATGAAAGGAGAGATGTGATATGAAAAAAATATTATCATTCATATTGGCACTTATTATGGTTGCAGGACTTATCGGAAGTGTGCCGACCTTTGCAGCGCTTTCTGATGCAGACTTAAATGCAGCGGCAGAGGGGAAGCCCTTTAAAGTAGGTAACGATTACTTTTCCGATATGGGAAGTGCCATAAGCGTGGCAAAGGGCGAAACCGTATATCTCGTGGGAGACGGAACGTGGACAGGTCCTCTTAAAGACTTTTATAACACAAAAATAAATATCGACGGAAACGGCTTTACACTTAAACTGGATGTGGTGTTCGTAATAAATACCGGCAGTACAATGACACTCCGCAACGTCACCGTGGACTTAAACGGCAAGTGCTTCAAAGCCCTTGGCTCAAGCGGACATATTATATATGAAAATGGCACAACCCTTATAAACGGAGGAGGAGCCTTTGGCGGTGCAACCACATCTGAGGGAAGCGGAAGCATTGTCACCATGATGCCAGGAAGCAAAATTGTCGGCGCAAAGGGTACAATAGGATGCGGAATTGCGTGCCTGACCGGCGGAACAATAGAACTTCTTGGTGGTTCAATCGAAGACGGAACTGCAGAAAGCGGCGGAGCAGTTAAGATTAATCCCGGTGCCAAGGTAGTATTGGGAGGCGACTTTACATTTAAGAACAACATTACAGGAGGAAAGGAAGCCGGTATTGAAATAGGCGATATCGGAGCGCTTATTGTAAAGGGAAACTTTACCGGCAGTGCGGGAATTAAGTTTACAGCAGGTGCAAGCGAAGGAACGATAATAGGAAAAGACGAAAATGCAACGGGTACAGAAAAAATATACCTTCTTGGAAACAAAGAGCTTGTCGTAGTAACTGACGGTAATGGAAATCTTTCTTTGGGTAGAAAAGGAACATCTGTGACTAAGAAAGATACAGTAAAAGAGGAGAATAAAGCAACCGCACCCGTGGTGAAAATGGAACTCACCGAAGCGGATAAGGCAGCGGCAGCAGAGGGGAAGCCCTTTAAGGCAGGAAACAATTACTTCTCCGATATGGGAAGCGCCATAAGTGTGGCAAAGGGCGAAACTGTATACCTTGTGGGTGACGGAACCTGGACAGGCCCTCTTAAGGACTTTTATAATACAAAGATAAACATCGACGGAAACGGATTTACCCTTAAACTGGATGTGGTATTCGTAATAAATACGGGAAGTACAATGACGCTCCGTAACGTCACCGTGGACTTAAACGGCAAGTGCTTTAAGGCCCATGGCTCAAGCGGACATATTATATATGATGCTGGCACAACCCTGATAAACGGCGGAGGAGCTTTTGGCGGAGCAACAACATCAGAGGGAAGCGGAAGCGTTGTAACCATGATGCCTGGAAGTAAAATCGTCGGCGCAACGGGTACAATCGGCTGCGGAATCGCGAGCCTGACAGGCGGAACTGTTGAGCTTTTAGGTGGCTCAATTGAAGACGGAAATGCAGAAAGCGGCGGAGCCGTTAAAATCAACCCCGGTGCAAAGGTGGTATTAGGCGGCGACTTTACATTTAAGAACAACATTTCAGGCGGAAAGGAAGCCGGTATTGAAATAGGCGATATCGGAGCTCTTACTGTAAAGGGAAACTTTACCGGCAGTGCGGGAATCAAGTTTACAGCAGGTGCAAGCGAAGGTACAGTAATAGGAAAAGACGAAAACGCAACCGGCACAGAAAAAATATACCTTCTCGGAAATACCGAGCTTGTTGTAGTAACCGACGGTAAAGGAAATCTTTCATTCGGTAAAAAAGGAACATCGGTAGCGACTGATAAAGATGCAGCAGGTGAAAAAGAGAAAGAAGAAGCACCCGAGAGCATTTATTATGAAGATAAATCCTCCTGGAAGGCAACAGCAAATTCCGAAGCCTGGCAGAGAACTCCCGATAAGGCAATAGACAACGATCCGAAATCTGTATGGCATACGGAATACGGCTGGGAAAACAACAAGGTAACCTGGAAAACACCGCTTCCGCACAACCTTGATGTTGACTTCGGAAAAGAAATTGATGTTGCAGGCTTCACACTTATTACAAATCCGGGTGCCCCTGCAGGTCAGCCCACAAAGATGAATTTCTATGTAAAGATAAACGGCGAATATCAGCTTGTAAAGGAATATAAGTTCAACGTAAGCTCAACAAGCTACAGCCAGACAATCGTAAATGATTTCGGAGCATCCGTTAAGGCAGAGGGCGTAAGGCTTTTATATATCGATGCGCTGGACGGACACGGTACACTTGCCGAGCTTGAAATCATAAAGCCCAAAGAGGGTATGAAGTCAGAACCGTTTAATGACTTCCTTTATACAATGGGCAAAAATGCCCTTTATCCCATACCCTTAAAGGATGCGTCAGCAAGCTATGACGGAGAAGACTGGGGACGTGCGGTTACGGATAATGTATTGGATGGTTCAACATCAACCTCTTGGCAGGCAAATACCAATATGAAGGCGCCCTATAACTTGACTATTGACCTTGGAGATGGTTGCACTTTAAGTGGTTTTACCTACACCCCCAGACAGGCGACTTACTTTGACGGGTACTGGGAAAAGTACAATATCCACATAAGCGACGATGGCGAAAACTATACAATCCTTGAGGAAAATCTTTCCTTCCTTCCGAGAACTCTTGCGGCATCGACGCACGAATTTCCCGAAAAGGTTACAACACGCTA
>JAZSAR010000098.1:0-3110 GCA_045601965.1 Clostridia bacterium | reverse complement strand
TATTTAGTCAGAAAAGACAAAATAATCGGAATATTTGATATTGAAAATACAAGTATAGGAAAAGCGACGAGGGAGTTTTTCAGAAGGTGCGAGGGAAATAAAAAAGTAATTAACGTATCCTTTGACCTTCCAAGGTCGTTTATACTGGATAATGACGATAAAATTTATATATCGCCAATCTCTCCCCAGACTTTACTTAAGAGAATGAATCAGAAAACCCTTGAAAAGACAGTAAGAAAGGAATTTTGATATGAGCGAAATCAAAAACAACTATGACGAAAGCCAGATTCAGGTACTTGAAGGACTTGAAGCGGTAAGAAAGAGACCGGGTATGTACATCGGCTCAACTTCAATAAGAGGTCTTCATCACCTGGTTTATGAAATCGTGGATAACTCCATCGACGAAGCATTGGCAGGTTTTTGTACTGAAATTGAGGTTTCACTTAATAAGGACGGCTCCGTAACCGTTAAGGATAACGGCCGTGGTATGCCTCACGGTATTCATCCTAAAATGGGTATTTCCACAATCGACGTTATTTTTACTGTTCTTCATGCAGGCGGTAAATTCGGAGGCGGCGGATATAAGGTATCAGGCGGTCTTCACGGTGTTGGTGCATCCGTTGTTAACGCTCTTTCAAAAAAGCTTGAAGTAAAGGTTCACGATGGGGAAAATATATGGTTCCAGTCCTATACAGTAGGTAAGCCAGACGGTGAGGTTCATAAAATAGGAACTACAGATAAGACAGGTACAGAGGTTACTTTCTGGGCAGATGATGAAATTTTTGAAGAAACCTATTATGATTATAAGACATTACTTAAGAGACTTCGTGAACAGGCTTTCTTAAACGGCGGTATCAAAATTATTTTCAGCGATTTAAGAGAAGAGGAAATCCGTAAAGAAGAGCTTATTTACGAAGGCGGTATCAAAAACTTCGTATCCTATCTTTACAATGAAAGATACGGAAATAAGGAAAATTCTCTTACAATTCACGATGATGTTATTTATGTAAAGGGCGAGAAAAACGGCAGTATGGCTGAGGTTGCCATTCAGTGGAACAACGGCTATGAAGAAACAATCGAATCCTTTGCAAATAACATTTCCACCACGGAAGGCGGTACCCACGAGGTTGGATTTAAATCTTCTCTCCGTAAGGTGCTTGAGGATTATGCAAGAAAGTACAAGCTTATGAAGGATGATGAGGAATTAACCGGTGAAGACGTTCGTGAAGGTATAATTGCCATCATTTCAGTAAAGCTTGAAGAGCCTCAGTTTGAAGGACAGACCAAGACAAAGCTCGGTAACTCCGAGATAAGAGGTCTTGTTGAAACAATAGTTAAAGAAAAGCTTGCAGACTTTCTTGAGGAAAATCCCAATGTGGGAAGAGCTATAATTGAAAAGGCAATGCTTGCATCCCGTGCAAGAATTGCGGCAAGAAAAGCAAGAGAAGCAACAAGAAAAACTCCTCTTGGTACAAGCTCACTTCCCGGAAAACTTGCCGACTGTATAGTAAAAGACCCCACAAAGACAGAACTTTACATCGTAGAGGGTGACTCTGCGGGAGGTTCAGCAAAGAGTGGCCGTGACAGTAAATATCAGGCAATACTCTCTCTTTGGGGTAAAATGCTTAATGTTGAAAAGGTTAAGCTTGATAAGGTTTATTCAAATGAAAAATTAGTTCCCGTTATCCAGTCACTGGGTACTGGAATCGGCGCAGAATTCAATATAGAAAAGCTCCGCTACGATAAAATAATTATTATGGCCGATGCCGACGTTGACGGTGCTCACATTCAGACACTTCTTCTCACCTTCTTCTTCAGACATATGTTCCCCCTTGTTGAAGCAGGTCATATCTATCTTGCAAAGCCTCCTCTTTACAAGCTTTCAAGAGGTAAAACTTCAAGAGTTGCCTTCAGCGATGAAGAAAGAGATTTAATAAGTGAAGAATTAAAGGCAGGAGACGCTAATGCCAAGGTTGAAATAAGCAGATACAAAGGTCTTGGTGAGATGGATCCTGAAGAGCTTTGGGAAACCACAATGGATCCCAAAAACAGAATCCTTCTTAAGGTTACACTTGAAGATGCAGAGCGGGCAAGCGAAATCTTCAGCGTGCTGATGGGTGAAGAGGTTGAGCCCAGAAGAATCTTCATCGAAGAAAACGCACAGTACGTAACTAATTTGGATATATAATGCGGAGGCAAAAGTAAATGGCTAAACAGAAAAAATATGAAGATTCCCATTTTGAGGAATATATAGATACACAAACTATTGTCGATATTGACATTGAAAAACGAATGAAGGAAGCTTTCATTGACTACGCCATGAGCGTAATCATTAGCCCTGCTCTTCCCGATGTTCGTGACGGTCTTAAGCCTGTCCACAGAAGAATTTTATATTCTATGTATGAAGAGCATCTGACCCATGATAAGCCTTTCTTCAAATCCGCTACCTCCGTCGGTAACGTTATCGGTAGATACCATCCCCACGGTGACGCCAGCGTTTATGATGCAATGGTTCGCCTTGCGCAGGATTTCTCCATGCGTTATCCTTTGGTTGACGGTCACGGTAACTTCGGATCGGTTGACGGCGATCCCCCTGCTGCTTACCGATACACAGAAGCAAGAATGAGCAAGCTTTCCAATGTAATGCTTGAAAACATTGAAAAGAACACCGTTGACTTTGCTCCCAACTTCGATGAAAAGAGGGTGGAGCCCACCATTCTTCCCACAAGAATTCCCACTCTTTTAATAAACGGAAGCTCCGGTATCGCAGTTGGTATGGCAACAAACATACCTCCTCATAATCTTACCGAAGTATTAAACGGCGTAATCGCACAGATTGATGACCCCGAAATTACAACGGAAGAGCTTATGGAATATATAAAGGGTCCCGACTTCCCCACAAAGGCAACAATTATGGGAAAAAGCGGTATAAGGAGCGCTTATACCACGGGTAAGGGTAAAATTATTGTTCGTGCCAAGGCTGAAATTGTGGAAAAGAAGGACGGAAGCTATTCCATAGTTGTGACAGAGCTTCCTTATCAGGTAAATAAGAAAATGCTGGTTGAGTCCATAGTTGACCTTGTAAAGGACAAGAAAATCGAAGGCCTTGC
>JAZSAR010000097.1:0-3410 GCA_045601965.1 Clostridia bacterium | reverse complement strand
AAACTGGGAAGGGCACGAGGATTTAAGGCTGTATGCCAAAAACGAATGCAAAAAATTCGGAAACGGGGATTGGGAAGCTGACTTTTTTACAGAGGATATTACCCGCTTTATGTCAGAAAATATAAACGGAAAGGAAAACGGTCGCGGCGGCGTATTCCGTCTTGGCATCTTTTCTATTGACTGGATTATCCATTACGGTCGGCTTACCGGTGCATCTGCCGACGGACGGAGAAAAGGCGAAGCCTTAAGTAAAAACATAAGTGCAAGCGTAGGAATGGACAAAAAGGGCGTGACCGGAGCGATAAATTCCGCAACAGCTTTCAATCACAGTCTGGCTTCCGACGGAACTGTGCTTGATTTAGCCATCCATCCCACCGCAGTTTCGGGGGACGAAGGGCTTTCTGTTATGCTGAGCCTTCTTAAAAGCTATTTTAAAAAGGGAGGCTTTGCGGTGCATATGAATGTGCTTTCGGCTGAAACCCTTAAAAAGGCGCAGGAAAATCCCGAAAGGTATAAAAATCTCCAGGTCCGTCTTTGCGGCTGGAATGTGTACTTTACCGATCTGTCCAGGGAATTGCAGGATAATCTCATAAGGAGTATGGAGGAGTAATATGAAGCTTCTGTATGAATTAGTTAAAGAGAGAGACAGAATGGTGATAGAAAACAAATATCACAAAGTATCTGAAAATTTTGATCCCTTCAACAGAATGGATTATCACGGATATGACTATGATGAGACTACGGGACTGTCCGACGAAGAAATTAAAAAAGGACTTTCTGCTCTTTCGGAAAAATTAAAAAATGAACCACGGCAGATTATAAAGGCAAGGCTTTTTGAGTACATTCTTGACAATACGAGAATCGATGTAAACGACAACGATTACTTTGTCGGAATTTATTCCTGGGGAAGGCTTATAAAAGACTACACGGTAAATCCCTGGCATAATGAAAGCCTAAAAAAAGTAAACGGAAGGACGGAAGGCTTCAGAGACAAAATGATGGCTTCCGGGCTTTCCTGGATTGCCCTTGATTTTGACCATTCCGTTCCTGATTGGGATTCGCTTATAAAGCTTGGCTTTCCCGGAATACTTAAGCGCCTTGAAAAGTCCTGTGAAAAGCGCAGGGCAGAAAATACGCTGACTGAAAAAAGAGAAATATTTTACAATGCGGCAAGTATAGAATATAAGGCGACTTTAAGGCTGATAAAAAGGCTTTATGATTATTCTGCTGCTAAAAAATCCGATAAAGCAAAAACCGTATCAAAGGCTCTTTTGAATCTGGCAGAAGGTGCACCTCAGAACACTTTTGAAGTACTTTTGCTCATATACATATATTTTATATTAAGCGAATGTGTAGATTATAATCAGGTAAGAAGCCTGGGCTACGGACTTGATGCAACCCTTATGCCATTTTACGAAAAAGATATTGAGAACGGGACTTTTACGAAAGAAGAACTTGCCTCGTTTATTGCATATTTTCTCCTTCAGTTTCACGCAATGGGAAATTACTGGGGACAGCCTTTATATCTTGGCGGGACAAATGCGGACGGAAGCACAAAGGTGTGCGAACTGTCTTATCTTATTTTAGATATTATGGATACTCTCGGAATATATAACCCGAAAATTCAGATAAAGATAAGCGAAAAAACGCCGAAGGACTTTATATTAAAGGCTCTTGAAATGATAAGAGGCGGTTCAAACGGCATAGTATTTTGTAATGAAGATATAATTGTAAAAGCCTTGATGCGTAGAGGTGCAACCTTTGAGGAGGCTATGGATTCTGTTGTGAAAGGGTGCTATGAATATGCGGTTAAAGCAAAGAGCATCAGCACTTCTTTTAATACAATAAATGCATTAAAACCGATACTTTTAGTGTTTGACAACGGAAGGGATATATCTACGGGAATGGATCTCGGACTGAAAACAGGAGATGTTTCGTCATTTGAAAGCTTCGGGGATTTTTACAGGGCATACCTTAAACAGCTTGAGTATACAATAAAAAGGACTATGGCGGTTGTAAATGAGCTTGAGGGGCATATAAATGAAGTAAACCCGGTATTGCTGTTCGCCGGAACAATTTCTTCTTGCATAGATAATCTGGCTGACGGAAATGACGGGGGAATGGATACGGTTTCGGCGTTGCTTATAAACGGACTCGGTAGTGCGGTTGATGCACTTATGGCGGTGTATGAGCTTGTGTTTGAAACAGGTTATACCACGATGAAGGTGCTTAAAGAAGCGATCGCAAGCAACTGGGAAGGCTATGAAGAGCTGAGACATAAAGCGCTATCCTGCAGGCATAAGTACGGTAACGGCGATAAAGTAGCGGATTATTATGCAAATGCAGTTCACAATTTAGTTGCATCTTTAATTGCTGATGCGAAAAATGGGCTTGGTGGAATTTACGAATATGAGATTCATTCTGCAAGAGCATTTATAGATATGGGAAAAGTAACAGGCGCCACACCCGACGGCAGAAAAAAGGGGGAAGAAACCTCTAAAAATGCATCGCCGACTCCGGGAATGGACAAAAATGGCGTAACGGCACTTATAAACTCTGTAACGACAATGGATATGTCCCTGGCAAATTCGGGAGCTTGCCTTGATGTGATGCTTCATCCTTCGGCAGTTGCGGGAGATGATGGTCTTTTGGCATTTTACAGTGTGCTTAATACATATATTAAAAAGGGCGGAGCTTCGATTCATTTCAATGTGTTTGATGCAAAGGTTCTCCGCGATGCACAGAAAAATCCGCAAAACTATAAAAATTTACAGGTGAGGGTATGCGGATGGAATGTGCTGTGGAACAATATGTGTAAAGAAGAGCAGGATGCCTATATAAAAAGGGCGGAAAACATCATATAACAAAGGAGAAGGTTATGAAAAAGGCTTTGATATTTGAAATAAAACGCTTTGCAGTTCACGACGGGCCCGGCATAAGGACAACGGTGTTTTTCAAGGGTTGTCCGCTTTCCTGCATATGGTGCCACAACCCCGAGGGGATTTCCTTTAAGGGCGAGCTTGCGTTATACAATCATAAGTGCATCACCTGCGGGGCGTGCGTAAGCGCCTGCAAAAACGGAGCACATATATTAAATGAAAAAGGACATTTTTTTGACCGCACTAAATGTTGCCTTTGCTCAGATTGTGTAAGTGTATGCCGAGCTGATGCATTAAAGCTTTACGGTAAAGCTATTACGGTGGATGAAATCCTGCCCGAACTGCTTTCTGATAAGGATTTTTACGAAACCTCGGGCGGAGGAGTTACGCTTTCCGGCGGCGAGTGCCTTATGCAATCGGATTTCTGCCGTGAATTACTGGCAGAACTTAAAAAGGAAGGAATCCATACGGCAGTTGACACATCGGGCTTCGTTAAGAGGGAAGAAATAGATAAGGTTTTGCCTTATACAG
>JAZSAR010000096.1:0-6124 GCA_045601965.1 Clostridia bacterium | reverse complement strand
CACCCTGGCAAGAACGCCAAGAGGTGAAAGTGAGTCAAGCTTTGCGGCATTTACCACAAGGCCTTTTTCCTTTTCCTTAAGCAGGTTCCAGGCTGTTTTAATCATGTATTGATTTTTCGAGTCGATAAGAATCATTAAATTATTAAGCTTGTCCAAAAATCTTTCCGCAGAAAGCATTTTCTTTGCATAAGTGAGCAGATTTTCTCTTTGTTTCAGGGACTGAAGCAAAGCATTTTTCATACGCTCCTTATTCACATAAAGCTTTTCATAAAGTTCCTCCGATGATGGCACTGCCAGCTCCGCCGCCGCTGAGGGAGTGGGAGCACGAAGGTCCGCCACAAAGTCTGCAATGGTAAAGTCAATTTCGTGGCCCACCGCAGAAATAATCGGTATTTCACTTGCGAAAATTGCACGGGCGGTAATCTCCTCATTAAATGCCCATAAGTCCTCGATTGAACCGCCGCCTCTGCCTGCGATTATGACGTCAACGCTTTTTGTGCGGTTGAAATATTCTATGCCGCGGCATACATTTTCCGCCGCCCCTTCGCCCTGAACCTTTGAAGGGTATAAAATTATATCGGCATAGCGGAAACGTCTTTTTATTACGTTTATAATATCCCTTACAGCCGCACCCGTATCACTTGTGATAACGCCCACTCTCTTTGGGTACATAGGGATGGGCTTTTTAAGTGCTTCATCAAAAAGTCCTTCCGCACGAAGCTTTTCCTTAAGCTGATTGAATGCTGCATAAAGCTCTCCGAGTCCGTCTAAAATAAGCTCCTCAATGTAAAGCTGATATGTTCCGCCGGGCTCGTAAACCGAAACTCTGCCGCGGGCAAGTACCTTCATACCGTCCTCCGGTCGGAAGGTAAGGCTTTGATTTGCGCCACGGAACATACATGCTTTAAGCACGCTTTTTTCATCTTTCAACGTAAGATACATATGACCTGAGGGGAGATTCACCTTGAAGTTTGATATCTCGCCCTGTATCCATATATCTTTAAGTCCCGGCCTTGAATCCAACAGTTTTTTCATATTGGAATTAAGCTCGGATACCGTCATTTTAAGCTGATCCATTAGCCTTCAAGTTCCTTTCGGATATATTCTCCAAGAAGTCCGTTTACAAATTTACCTTCCTCTTCGCCCGCATATTTCTTTACGATTTCAACGGTTTCCGATGCACTTACCTTTAAGGGAATATCTTCCATATAAAGCATTTCGTATATACAGAGTCTTAAGGCAGCAAGGCATACTCTGTTTATTCTGTCGATTGTCCAGTTTTTAAGATACTTCTTTATGATTTCGTCTATTTCTGCTTGTTTTTCAGAAACACCGGGGCAAACCTTTTCGATATAGGTTTTATCATCGTCATTCGCTTCCTTACCGGACCAGATTTCAGAATCCGCCGCTTCTTCGTAAAAGCCTTCGGGAATTCTTTCGTCGCCCTTTGTTATCATTGCAAAAATCATTTTGAAAGCATTTTCTCTTGAAGTTTTTCTGCTCATCTTTATCCCCTTCTCAAAACTTATTTTATCAGCTTCATTATATCAGACCAGGTTATAACAACGGCAAGAAGCATAAGAAGAATAAATCCTGCCGCGTGGACTGCCGCCTCGAATTTCTGAGGAACCTTTCTTCTTATCACCATTTCCACAAAGGTGAATAAAACTCTTCCGCCGTCCAGTGCAGGAAGCGGCAAAAGGTTCATTACGCCGAGGTTTGCCCCGATCAATGCCATAAGATTCAATATATTAAGCAGCAGTATATAATACCGCTCGCCCTTATCTTCAATTTCCATAGTGGAATCAACCACATCGTCAACCACCGTTGCAATTCCGACCGGGCCAGATACACTTTCAAGCCCTATGGCACCGGTAATCATCTGCTTAATTGTCCAGAAAACACTTTTTACACTGAAGGCCGTTTCGTAAAATCCGTTTTTAAGCGCTAAAAGCGGTGTGTTTTCCTTTATAGCCGGCGAAAATCCGAACTTGTATCCTGCCTCAGTCTCATAAGGAGTTAATGTAAATGTCTTCTTTTCTCCGCTGCGGAGAACCGTAATATCAACGCTTTCTCCCTTGTTTTCCATCATTTTAAGCTGAATATCGGAATAGATATTTATTTTTGTGCTGTCCATTTTTATAATTTCGTCCCCTACGGATAAAACCGCAGCAGGAACATCATCCCCTGCTATACTTCCGACCTCGGTTGTATACACATTCTTTTGAGAAAAGCAGATAATCATAAATAAAATGAGTGCTAAAAGTATGTTCATCGCCGCGCCCGCCACTAAAATTATGAGTCGCTTCCAGGGATGGAGAGAGGAAAATGACCGCTCCTCATTTACCTCTTCATTTTCTCCCCTCATGGCGCAATAGCCGCCAATGGGAAAAAGTCTTAATGAATAAAGAGTTTCTTTACCCTGCTTTTTTAATATTGCAGGGCCCATACCAAGGGCAAATTCCTCCACATAAACACCGAAGCTTTTTGCGGCGATAAAATGCCCGAATTCGTGAATAAAAATCATTACGCCAAGAATTAAAATTGTCCAGATAATGTTCATAAAAAGATCCTTTCAAATCACAGATTAAATTTTGCCTTTACAAATTCCCTTGCTTCCGTATCCGCATCGAAGATGTCCGAAAGCGTGAGATTTTCCTTTATCTTATGATTTTCCATTGCTCCTTCTACTATATCCGCTATATCTAAGAATCGACATTTTCCATTCAGAAATGCCGAAACCACTTCTTCGTTGGCACCGTTTAAGACCGTGGGCATTGTACCGCCCAGCTTTGATGCCTTAAAGGCAAGTGCCAGCATACGGAAGGTATCCGTATCGGGCTTTTCAAATGTTAAATTTCCTACATTGAAAATATCAAGAAACTTGCCTGAAACTTCGCTTCGGAAGGGGTAATTTAACGCCACGCTTATGGGCGTTCTCATATCCGCAGAGCCAAGCTGTGCGATTATGGCACCGTCTTTAAATTCCACCATGGAATGAACAATGCTCTGACGGTGGACAACCACCTGGATTTTATCAGCCGTCACGCCGAAAAGGTGAGTTGCCTCAATTACCTCAAGCCCCTTATTTGCTAATGATGCGCTGTCGATTGTGATTTTAGCCCCCATCGACCAGGTGGGGTGCTTTAAGGCATCCTTCGCAGTTACATTTTCAAGGTCAGCCCTCTTTTTACCAAAGAAGGGGCCGCCGGATGCCGTAAGATATATTTTATTAAGGTCACTTTTTCCGTCAAGACACTGAAAAATCGCGCTGTGCTCAGAGTCGACTGGAAGGATTTTTATGTTTTTCTCCTTCGCCTTTGTCATAACGATATCGCCTGCGGTAACAAGCGTTTCCTTGTTTGCAAGGGCTATATCCTTTCCCGCTTCAATGGCAGATAATACCGGCTTCAGCCCCGCAATGCCGACGATTGCCCCCAAGGTTATATCGGCATCATCTATTGCTGCAACTTCGCACAGGCCCTCTTCCCCGGAAAGAACCAAAATGTCCGTATCGGAAAGCCTCGTCTTTAAGTCCTTTGCCGCATCACTTGATGCCACAGCAACGATTTTCGGCTTAAACTCTCTTGCCTGCTCCTCTAAAAGAGCAACATTACTTCCTGCCGCAAGAGCCGAGACAGAAAAGTTTTCGCTGTCTCTCCTTATAATGTCAAGGGTCTGTGTGCCGATAGAGCCGGTTGAACCCAGAACGCTTACTTTTTTCAAGTTGAAGCCTCCTTTTAAGCAAATACAGGAAAATAGTGAATAAAATAATATACAACGGGAGATACGAATATTATGCTGTCAAGTCTGTCAAGAATTCCGCCGTGACCGGGAATCAAATTGCCGTAATCCTTTATTCCCGCTTCTCTCTTTATGGCGGAAAGGGACAAGTCCCCTATCTGCGCAAAGATTGATGTTAAAAATCCCAAAAGGGCAAGATACAAGTAATTTGCCGTTATGTCCCTGTTTATAAGTGTAACAATAAAGCCGTATACCATCATCATAATGACAGAGCCGATTACGCCTGAAACAGAGCCTTCAACGGTTTTCTTCGGGCTGATTTTCGGAGCGAGCTTTCTTTTACCGAAAAACTTTCCGCCGAAAAGGGCAAAGGTATCGGTAAAGCAGGCGCCCACCAGAATTGCCCAGATAAGATATGCCCCAAGCTCCTTTTCCGTCCTTATCTTAACCGCATAGGAAAGGAAGTAAACCAAAAGACAGCTTACCAAAAGAGAAGAAAACATATCCCTCATTTTCACCTTTTCGTTAAAGATAAGCATCAGGATAAAGCCAAGCATAATATACGCCGTAAGTACAAGTGACAGCAAATCAAGCCCGGTTTTATCAATAATTACTCCCGATTTCACAACAAACACTATCGGAACCGACAGCATTATGTATATTAAAACAGGAAGCTTTTCAATTTTGTTGAAGCCGTATGCCGCACATATTTCATATACGGACATAAGCGCGATTAACGCTGCCGCAACCACAAGTGCGGTTTTTCCCGCGAGAAGCAAAAGCACCACTGCAGGAATCATAATTATTGCGGCAATAATTCTCTGTTTCATAATTACACTCCACCAAACCGTCTGTTACGCTTCTGATAATCATAAATTGCCTTTATTAAATCATCACCGGTAAAATCAGGCCACAGAATGTCGGAAAACCAGAATTCCGAATAGGCACTTCCCCAAAGAAGGAAATTGCTTAAGCGGTATTCTCCGCTGGGCCTTATGATAAGGTCGGGATCCCCTGCTTCGGGATTATACATAAGGGATGAAAGAAGCGCTTCATCGATATCCGAAGAATCTATCTTTCCTTCCTTAACCATTTCTGCAGCCTTTTTAGCCGCAGAAACTATTTCAAGCCTTCCTCCGTAGTTTAATGCAATCTGCACAAGCATTGACTTTCCGTCTTTTGTCTTTTCCTCGATGTTTTCTATGCCCTTTCTTATGCTTTCGGGAAGGGAGGCCATATCCCCTATTATCTTAACACGGGTATCCTTACCGGCAAGCTTTTTAAGACCGTTTTCAAGATAGTCGTTTAAAAGCACCATAAGAGCATCCACTTCTTCCTTGGGGCGGTTCCAGTTTTCCGTTGAAAAAGCGTAAACCGTAACCACCTTTATCCCGAAGTTTCCCGCAAAGTCAATTATCTCATCGAACTTTTTTGCACCGGCACTATGACCGAAAGAGCGGGGCATGCCCCGCTTTTTCGCCCAACGGCCGTTGCCGTCCATTATAATTCCTATGTGGGAGGGAAGATGCTCCATATCTATTAAAGACCTTAAGTCTTTCTTCTTCCATTTAAACATTTTAGATAGCCATAATTGCCTTTTCTTTGTTTGCGGCAATTGTTTCGATATCCTTAATTGCGTCGTCAGTTACCTTCTGAACATCCTTTTCAACGTTCTTCATATCGTCCTCTGTAAGTGTTCCGTCCTTTTTCTGCTTTTTGAACACCTCAAGAATATCACGGCGGATGTTTCTTATATTAACCTTTGCATCTTCTGTCTTCTTATTAAGAGTCTTAACAAGGTCTTTTCTGGATTCCTCTGTAAGAGAGGGGAATACAAGACGGATAACCTTACCGTCATTCTGGGGATTGATTCCAAGCTCAGACTTCTGGATTGCCTTTTCGATTTCCTTTAGGGTAGTAGCATCCCAGGGCTGAATTGTAAGGGTGTGAGCATCTGTTGCTGAAACTGTTGCCATCTGATTTATGGGAGTATCTGTTCCGTAGTAGCTTACCATAATTTTATCAAGTACGCTGGGAGAAGCCTTACCAACTCTTATTGTAGCTAAATCCTCTTCAAAATACTTTATGCTCTTTTCAATTTTTGTTTTCATTTCGTTCATTGCCATTTTTATATTCCTCCTTATTATTTATGTACTAATGTACCAATTTCTTCTTCCATTATTGCTCTTCTGATGTTTTCGGGATCAGCTAAGCCAAACACTCTTATGGGCATTTCGTTATCCATGCAAAGTGTTGTTGCTGTTGAATCCATTACGCCAAGACCGCGGTCTAAAACCTCCATATAGGTAAGGTCTGTAAACTTCTTGGCATCGGGATTCTTTTCAGGATCGGAATCGTAAACTGCATCAACTTTCTTTGC
>JAZSAR010000095.1:0-8912 GCA_045601965.1 Clostridia bacterium | reverse complement strand
AACATGACTGAAGAAGACTGGGCTCTCTTCCAGGAGAACATGGAGCACGCTTACTACCTTCCCAGAATATTCTATTCCGGTGCATTTGCAATCGGAGGTACATTCAGAAGCGATATCGTTGACAAGGGTAAGGCAGTTGCTACTCACATTCAGGAAAACACAGAAAGCTTAAAGGCTCGTGCTCTTGAATTCAACGAAAAGTACGTTGAAGGCTTCGTAGCTGAATAATTAAAATTAAAAGTACCACCCGACGGGTGGTTCTTTTTTTGTATAAATTAGGCTTTTAAGAAGAAAAAATACTTGACAAAGGGCTTTTTTTCATTTATAATATTATTTGTTGGTTTGCTGTTATAGCTCAGATGGTAGAGCGCATCCTTGGTAAGGATGAGGTCACCGGTTCAATTCCGGTTAACAGCTCCAGAAAAGCACTTGCAACTGCGAGTGCTTTTTTCTTTTGCATTGACAAACTAAGGCTGAGAGTATATACTTATGATTATAAGAAAGGATGATTATAATGAGCGAAATAATCCCTTATAAAAATAATTTATGTCCCGTTAAGATTATCTCCCCGAAAACGGATAAAAGCTGCTTTTTCGGCTATTACGACTTAAAGGCATATGACGAAACTGACCGTTATCACCTTTGTAACATCGCAGATTTTGAAGACCGCCTCCCATGCCCCGAAGATGTATTAAAGCTTGGGGTAATCGACCTTGATAACGGCAATTTTGAACAGATTGCCGAAACCAAGTCCTGGAATTTTCAGCAGGGCGCTATGCTTCAGTGGTCAAGGTGTGAAAAGGATGTGGTTTTCTATAATATTTTTGAAAAAGGTGAATACTTAACCGTTAAAAAGAACATAAAAACCGGCGCTATGAGCTATTTTCCTGCCTGTGCCAACATTTCCCGTGACGGAAAGTACGGCTTGAAAGTAAACTTTACGAGAATTTTCGATTTCCGCCCCGGCTATGGCTATTGTAATACAAAGGACCCTTACTTTGATGTTCTTCAGCCGGAAAACGACGGCGTATTTTTGGTTGATATTGAAAAAGGAACGGAAAAGCTTATATTAACCTATCCCGACATGGTAAAGGCAATCGGAGTTTCCGGCCTTGAGGGAGATAAGTTTGTGGTAAACCACATTACCTTCAATCCCAAGGGTGACAGATTTATGCTTCTTCTCCGTAATTTTCCGGAGGAGGGGAAAACCTGGGGTACGGCGTTAATCATTTCTGACCTTGAGGGAAATATGAAGTCCATGATGGGGCTTTCCATGTACTCCCACTACGACTGGCTTTCCGATTATGACCTTTTCGGGTTCTGTAAGCACGACGAGGTACACGATTTATTCAATGTGAACATAAATACCGAAGAATGGACAAGAATTGAAAACCACGGACTTGCAAACCGGGACAGCCATTGCTGGTTTACCAAGGATAAGTCCATGTTTATCGGCGATACCTATCCCGACATTGAGGGCTATCGCCAGATTTATCTTTACGATATGAAAAAGGCTGAGTACACAAAGCTTATTGACGCCTATTCTCCCTGGCATCCCAGTAAAATCACCGATATCAGAACGGATTTGCATAACCGCTTCAACACAAAGGAAAATAAAATTTCCTACGATACGGTTCAAAACGGAAAAAGAGAAATTGCCGAACTGGATTTTTCCGCATTCAGATAAGAAAAAGAGTCGCATGTGCGACTCTTTTTTAATCGAGATAAATTGTTTCGCCGGGCTTTATTACATAATCCTTGCCGGTGCGATTTTCAGTTATATAAATTTCCGTTGCAGTGGGATTTTTGATGATTTTTTCGTCGAAGGAGCGAATAAGGCTCTTATATGCATTGATATAGTCGATAATTTCAATGTTTGTGGCATACCATATATCATCGTGTCCGCCCATCTTTTCGCAGAAGTCCTCGATTATGCTCCAGTTATTATCATCGTCAAACTCATAGGAGTGTCCCCAGAGGTAAAACATCTGTGCTTCATAACGGGGGTTTCCTGCAAGAAAGTTTCCGCAAAGCTCAGCTAAACGGGGATTATTATGATGGCAGGTGGGGTGAAGCGTAAGTGGCTCTTTCGGAAGGTCGAACCTGTGGGTTGTAACAACAGTTCTTGAATAGGCGATGCCCATGGATTTAAGCAGGGAAACTACTTTTTCGCTGTATCCGCCAAAGGCATAAGCCATACCTCGGATTGGGCGATTAAAGAGCTTTTCCAGATTTTTTCTGTCCTCTGCAATATCGGTGATTATCTCCTCGTTTGTGGCGTGGTTCAAGTGAATGTGATGCACACCGTGAACGGCAACCTCAAAGTCGGGATCGTCATAGTGCTTTCTGATAAGTGCCTCCGTAAGCCTGCCATGCTCCTTTCCTTCTTCAAAAATAGTGCCCTCCGGGGCAAAAAGACCGCTGTTTATGTTAAAGGTTCCCTTTATGCCGTACTTTTTCATTATTTTCATAAGGCGAAGGTCGGCGCCCACTCCATCGTCATAGCTTAAGGTAAGTGCTTTTCCCTTTCCGCCGGGAAAACGCATATATATCATAAAATCAACTCCTTTCTGTTATTCTACTCTTCCTGAAAAAATATGTCAATATATATTGCAAAAATGATTTTTTGTGATATACTTAAATTAATCTTTTATACAAGGAGGACTATCTATGAAAACCATTCTTTTCCAGGGCGATTCCATAACCGATTGCGGCAGAGCGCGCGACCGTGACACTTTCAGAGGCGTTGGCTATCCTGCTCTTATCACAGCAAAATTAAATTACGAATATCCCGGTGAATATCATGTGATAAACCGCGGAGTTTCGGGAAACCGCATTGTTGACCTTTATGCAAGAGTAAAAAAGGACATTATAAATCTTGCTCCCGATTATATGAGCATACTTATTGGCTTAAACGACGTATGGCACGAAGTAAACGAGAAAAACGGTGTGGACGCAGAAAAGTTTGAAAAAATTTACGATATGTTAATTACCGAAATAAAGGAAGCCCTTCCCGATACCAAAATTATCATTATGGCACCTTACGTAACAAAGGGCAGTGCAACGGAAGCGACATGGGACTATTTTTCAAGCGAGGTAGCAAAAAGAGCCGAAGCGGCAGAGCGTATCGCAAAAAAGCATAACTTAAAGTTTGTCACAACTCAGGATAAGTTTGATGAAATGCTTGAAAAGCATCCCGAGCCCTACTGGACGCAGGAAGGCGTTCACCCCACAGAAGCGGGACATGCGCTCCTTGCAGGACTCTGGCTTTCTGCATTTGATGAGATAAAGTGAGGCGATATTGATGAAAATTGGTATTTGCACAGATGCGGCGCATATCGCACAGCTAACCGAGGGCGTGGCAGATTATGTGGAGCTTAATCTTACATCAATAAAGAATATGAGCGAGGCTGAGTTTCAGAAAATGGAAAAAATTCTTGCCGATAAGGGCGTAAGGGCGGAGGCGACCAACTGCTTTTTCCCGGGCGACGTAAAGCTTTGCGGCCGTAAGCTTGATATGGTAAGGGTTACGGTACACACCCAGAGAGCCCTTGAAAGGGCGGCATTTCTCGGCATTCATACCTGTGTTTTAGGCTCAGGCGCTGCAAGAATGATTGAAGAGGGCGAAAACGCCAAATCCTGCTCCTCTCAGCTTATTGAGGTATTCGGAAGAGTTGGCGATATTGCGAAGCAATACGGCACAACAGTTGTTATCGAGCCTTTAAATAAGGGTGAAACTAATACCATAAACTCTGTTTCTGAGGCAGCTAAAATTGTAAGGAAGTTAAAGCACGATAATATTATGCTCCTTGCGGACCTTTTTCATGTAGCTCTTGAAAACGAGCCTCTTTCTGTAATTTCCGATAATGGGGATATCCTTCGCCATATGCATATTGCCCGTCCCGAGGGCAGGCTTTTCCCGATGGAGGGCGACGGATATGACTATACAAAGGTTAAAGAAGCCTGTGATAAAGCAGGCTATGACCTTCGCATAAGCATTGAGGGACGCTATGAAGGCGGCGACTTTAAGAAAAGCGCTGAAGAAAGCCTTTCTTTCTTAAAAAAGATATTTAAATAAAAATAAGGCAGAAACGTTATCGTTTCTGCCTTTTAATTATGAATAGAAATCCTGAGTAAAATAGGAACCGTAGGTGGATTTATTGCCGTATGCTGCGCCTACGCCCAGATAGCTGTAGCTACCCAGCATATTCTCTCTGTGGCCGGATGAATTAACCCATCCGTCATAAGCCATAAAGCCAAGGGCTCTGCCGGCAGAAATATTTTCGCCGCAGGAGCGATATGATACGCCCTGAGCATTGAGACGCTCGTAAAACTTTCTTCCGTTCTGACTGTCGTGTGAAAAATAGTTGTTGTCCGCCATGTCTTTACTGTGAAGGTATGCGGCTTTTGCAGCTTTGTCACTCCACTTCAATGCTTTTTTGCCGTGGGCAACTCTGAAAGCGTTTGTGGCATGGAAGTTTATTTTGCTTTCGCCAGCCAGAGCATCATCGGATGCACTGCGGATATAGCCGTATTTGTCCGAAGTGATGAATACGCCGTGAACGGTGCCGCCTGCGTTTTTGTCTGTAAAAAGACAACCGTCCGAAGAGTCAGGCTTATCTCCAAAGGAATATCCGCCGTAGGAAAAGCCTTTTCCCGAGGATGCAAGGGCAACAACCTTGTCTCCTTCAATTCCCACAGCCACAAAATCCTCGTAGGAATCTGTTCCGTAAACATACCACTTAAATCCGTATGCCGAAGGGAGAACTTCATCCGCCGTGGAAAGGAGCGATGCCTTCATGCCGATGGAATATTTGGTTTTGCCGACGGAAAGGACATCTTCAGAAGGCATATTAAGTGCATTGTAAAGGTAAAGCGCAACATAGCCTCTGGTAGCCTTTTCGTTTCCATCGGATAAAAAAGCTTTGTATTCTTTTTTGGTTATAATTTCGTTTTCGTAGGCGGTTTCAAGGTAACCATCAGGCCAGCCACCGTTTGCATGAGCATCCTTTTCAAGACCTGCCAGGCATACAATCATTTTTATAATCTGATTATAGGTAACGGCATCTTCGGGAGCAAAATTACCGTTTCCCATACCGCTCAATATGCCTTCCTTCGTTGCAACCATAATATATTTGCGTGCCCAGTGCTTGTCGGGAACGTCTTTATATGTGCTTTTTTTGGCATTTGAAAGGGAATATCCGCCTGCGCGGACAATTATGGTTGCCGCCTCGGCGCGGGTTATGGTGTTATTTGGCAAAAATGTGCCGTCATCGTAGCCTGAGATTATATCCTGCTCGGCTAAATTCCTGACAGCTTCATAAAAGGGACTGTCCGACGGAACATCGGAAAACTTATTTGCAGAAAATGCGGTAACGGAAAAAATTAAAAGGGAGATAAGTGTCAATGCTAAAAATTTTTTCATAAAATCAACTCCTTATGCTGTATTGTAGCATAAATGCATTAAAAAAGCAAGGCAGAGCCTTGCTTTTTTGCTTTACTGTTTGTAAAAGTACCACTTCTGGGCATCGTATAAATCGTTTTTATAAAACATTCCAACAGAATTTCCGCTGATGGCACAAGCATTAGTGACATCCAGGTATAAAGAGGATTCTTTGTTTATGATATAATAACTGCCATTCACAGCAGGAACTATTTTCCATATCTGTGTCGATGTGTTATCTATCTCATACTGTACAACATTGGAACCTGCTTCCGTTCCTGCTGCCGCGTCTATTGCTTTTCCGGAATTTATGTTGACAATTCTGTAGTACTCATTACCTAAATGAGTTACTTCAAAGGTCTGAGCGGGAGTGGAATTTCTTTCCCATAGCTGTAGATTATCGCAATTGGATGTTCCGGCATTTTCTATATCAAGCACATAGTTTGAATCAAGCATAGTGGCTATTACATAATAGCCGTCTTGTAGTGTCTGAATTGCTTCTGACCGTGAACTGTAATCTGTGTCATATGTCCTGGGATAGGAATCCTCCGCATAATTTGCATATTCGTTGAGGTTAAGATCGATCATACGGGAATATGCGCGGAGAGGAATGTAGAATGTTCCGTTTACTACCATGGCGGGAATATCCAGAGGAAAGGCCTTGCATGAACCATCAGACCACCCCCATATTGCGGTTCTTATGCCCTCGACAAATGAAATGAAGCTATCACCGCCACTCATATGGGAGGCTGTTCTTTCTTTCTGATAGTCGATAACGCTTTCTTCCCAATACGTTGTTACGCCTTCATCTTCCCAGGTGTATTTATAAGCGCTATACATAGGAATCATAATTTCATTGCCAAATGTAAATGCATCGTGTACGGTTGCTTCGCCGTTATTGAAGTGCACAGACACATATGACTGAATATTCTGTGGGACGGCAGGTCCGTCTGTGGTACATGAGATAATCAAACCTTCATCACTTGAAAATCTGTAGCGCCAATGGAAATCATCTACGGCATATTCCCAAGTAAGGGGGAAGTATGTTATATCCTTATAATTAAGGATGGGGTATTCCAGAAGGTGATTATCTCTGATTGTTTTTGAGCCGTTTATCCTGATGGTATAGTTGGGGATGGTGGCTTTTAAGCTTAATGGTTCAGCATTGTAATAGTCGTAGCCTTTTGAAATATTAAAAGGTTCCATAATTTTATTGTAGTTTATTCCTATATCGAAAATTTTGTTAGCAGAATCATATGCTGTTGAAAGGCCCATAAAGCGTGCAAGTCCGTAGGTCATGGGGAGATATGTTATGTCTTTATACATTATAGGAGGATATTGGGAATATTCGTTGCAAAGTGTATAGCCGTCAAGAATCACCGGGAAAGTGGGAATTGTTATGGGAACGTATGCGTATTTGTACGTCGAAGCAATATTGTCTATTACTTGCTTTGTCACGGGATAGTAGGATTTTTTCAAGTCATGAGTTTCCCAATCTGAAGTGAGTATATTTCCAGAGAAACTGCCTTTTAAATCTATTCCAAAGCGTGCTCCGTTCCAGACTTCGTATCCTATTTTCGGAACAGTATCCTTAGTGTTTATGATATTAAAAATGTTATATGCATTTTTTTGGCTTGCCTTATCTTTTGAACAAACCAACGGAGAAGCGTAGGTATAGCACATTGCATTATGACGTATTCCTTCATTAGCCAGAAGTTCACCGACTAAAATATTTGCAATTGCGCCGCCGAGACTATGGCCGGTAACTAATATGTAATAATCATCAGTAAATTTGGCACCGGCCAAATATTGGTGATAAGACATGGTGGTTCCGTCTTCGAACGTAAAGAACATTCCCGAAAGTGCCTTCTGCGCTTCAACAGCGGCTGCATAAAAACCCATATGAAACTCTTCATAAGACATGGCACCGATAATATTAGCGTGCCAATCGCCTAAATCGTTTGAGCCTCTGAAGGCTATAGCAAGAACATGTTTTTTCTTGCCATTATGTTCAAATGATTTTACTCCAACAATAAAATTATCTGCTATAAGATAATTTTGTAAAAAAGTTCCCCCATGGAAATTTTGCTTTATACTAACAAAACCTTCAGATGAAAGGGTTCTTGAGGCATAATATGTGGGTTTTTCGCTTTTTATAATGTTGTATGTATCCTCTGACATTTTTCTTGCAGTTTCTGCAAGGTCAGGATCAAACATCAATTTATTTCCTTCATCCGTGCAGATTATTGTAGGGATATATTTTGAGTTATCAACTGCTGCTGATGCAGGAAGAATGACGGTTGTGTTTAAGACAAATAAAATACCTATCAAAAACAATGCTAAAAGTTTTTTCATAAAATCAACTCCTTATGCTGTATTGTAGCATAAACGCATTAAAAATGCAAGGCAGAGCCTTGCTTTTAACTTATTCTTTTTCAAATGCGCTTTTGTCAAGTCCGCAAACGGGGCAAACCCAATCCTCGGGGATATCCTCAAAAGCTGTGCCGGGAGCAATGCCTGAATCGGGATCGCCAACTTCGGGATCGTAAACATAGCCGCAGGGGCAAACATATTTATCCATTAAAAATTCCTCCTTAAATTTCTTTTTATATTATAATACTAAAGATGGTGCACTATACACTCTTGCAGCATATTCTGCATCCAGCATATAAAGTCCCTTGGAGTCGTTACCGAAAAGCTCCATCTTGGTAATCATATCTTCAGCGTTCTTTTCTTCTTCAAGCTGTTCTTTAACAAACCAGTCCAAAAACTGCATTGTACGGAAATCCTTAACCGCATAAGCTTCTGCATAGATGTCGTTTATAAGGCTGGTTACATACTGCTCGTGCTCAAGTCCTGCCTTTAAGGGATCCATCAATGTTACAAGTTCCTTTTCGGGCTTGTCGATTGCTTCAAGTGTTATCTTTTCCGAATTAAGTCTCATATATTCAAGCATAAGCATCGCGTGGTCACGCTCTTCCTGAGCCTGTATTTTGTACCAGTTTGCATATCCGTCAAGACCTTTTTCGTCATAGAAGTTTGAGAATAAAAGATAGAGATATGCGGAATAAAATTCCTTGTTTATCTGTGTGTTTATAAGCTTTGATACCTTTTCGTTTAACATAAAAATCCTCCTTTATTTCCTTAACGATAATCATTATCGTTTATCTGCTATTAATATAACATACTCTTTTTTATTTGTCAATAGTTTTTTGATATTTTTTAAAAAAATATCCCCGCCCGATTTGGGCGGGGATGTTGAGTTTTTTTATAAAGCGCGAAGATAGGGAAGCGCATAACAGAATATAAAGAATAATCCGAGGAGAATGCCGAACGCCATATAAATATATGTAAGACGGCGTGTCTTTTTTTCTTCAAGCTCATTCTGTTCGCTTTCAGGACGGATGTGGATTTCTTTGTATTTTTCAATTTCGGTATTGGTAGCCTTTTTGAATGTACTGCCAAGAAC
>JAZSAR010000094.1:0-10449 GCA_045601965.1 Clostridia bacterium | reverse complement strand
CATTATCCCGCCATAGATAAAAAATGCCGAAAATGCTCCGAAAATGCTTAATGAGAATTTTGTTTTTCGTATAAGTCCGGCGTTAAACACTACGCCCGCCAAGCATCCAATCAGAGCAAATGCCGCCATCTGCCACGGAGTCCATGGTCCTTGTCCGAAAAAGAAATTAGAAACAAAGGCTGTTACGGCACCAACCAAAAATCCTGTTTCGCCGCCTAATGTAACACCTGTGATTATAATAAGCGCCAAAACCGGTTTGAAGCTTGCAACCATGAAAAATGCTGATCTGCCGGCAACAGCCAGCGCTGCAAGTGTGCTTATTATTACAAGCTCCCCAGCTTTCGGTTTTCTTTTTTCAAATAAAAATAAAAAGGGAAGTATAGCTTCCGCTATTATTATAAGGCTTGTAAAATAATATTTTTTATTATCAAGCTTTTCAGTTCCGAGCCATAACGTAAGCGGAATAAGTACAAGGACGGAAATGAGTGCAAATACAACGCTTTTTTTATTATACTTTTTTTCTCTTAAAACTTTTGTCACCTTAAACTCTTTTTGCGGAAAGAAGCATGAAAGAGACAGCGCCAGAAATACCAGAGACAAAACCTGAACAGCATGATTTTTCCACCCCGTAAAATAATCCCCGAAAAAAAACTGAAGAGCCAGAAATACCATAGCAAAAATCCATCCGGATATTATGTTTTTCTTTACGAAAGTTCTGCTTTTTTCATTATGTCTTTCCTTTTTTTCTTTTACAAAAGGAAGGAGCATATCTTCATCTTTTGATATTATTTTTGTCCCTCCGAAAGCTTTAATAATATCCTCAGTAAGATAAGCCTTGGGAAGAATTTCTCTTGCCATTTTATTTGCAGCTGTCGTGTAAAAGCTTTTTCCGGAAAAGAATTTACCGGGAACATCGCCGCTGACAATACCTCCATCAAAAAATAGTGTGCAATAGTCAGAGTTTTCCGCACAGAATTCTATATCATGAGAAACCATAACAACTGTTTTACCCATTTTCTTAAGCTCTGACAAAATTTTTCCGAATATTTTTTTTAATTCTCCTTCCATTCCCTTTGTAGGCTCGTCAAGCAGAAGTATAGAAGGATTTTTCAAAAGGATTTTACAAAGAGCTGCCCTTTGCTTTTCTCCACCTGACAAATCATAAGGATGCATATCTAAAACTTTTACTATTTTGCAAAGCTCAGACATTTCAGCAATAAGCTCATTTGCGTTTTCACCATCTTTTACTGCCTTAAAAAGGTCTTCTCTGACTGTTTTTTCCGTAAATAAAAGCTCGGGGTTTTGTGGCAATATACCGATTTTTTCATAAATATTTTCTGCAGTTTTCAATTCTTTTCCGTCGATTAAAACTCTGCCGCTATAGGGTTTCAATATTCCACCCATAACAGACATGGCTGTGGTTTTACCTGCTCCGTTACCGCCCAAAACAGAATATATTTCCCCTTTATAAACTTTCATCGAAAGGCCCGAAAGCACATCCGGCAGTTCTTTTCTGTAACGGAAATACACATCCTTTAATTCAAGGGCTGTATCACCTTTTATTCTTTTCCCGTAATCTTTTACTGCCTTTTCATTATATATATG
The DNA here is from genome assembly GCA_045601965.1 of Clostridia bacterium. Lineage (GTDB taxonomy): Bacteria > Bacillota > Clostridia > CAKSNL01 > HGM11501 > HGM11501. The sequence continues at coordinate 8,844 of JAZSAR010000094.1, read as the reverse complement.
TTTTTCAGCATATTCCCGAAGAAAAGCTACGCCATCTCTTATATTTAAGGGTACGCTTTCGGTTTTATCCGAAAGCGAGCAGTACACTTTCGCAGGGGTAGGAAGAGATAAAAACATTCCGTGTTTTTTATCCTTAAGCACAGAACAGATATAATCCGCCGTCCCGTCAGCCATAAGGCATCCTTCGTCAAGAAGAAGTACCCTGTCAGATAAAGCCAGAGCCTCTTCCAGACGGTGTTCTGACAGAATTACCGTTGTCCCAAGCTCTTTATTTATCTTTTCAAGCGTTTTCAAAAACTCCGAAGCCGCTATCGGGTCAAGCTGACTTGTGGGCTCGTCCAGAATAAGGCACTCGGGCTGCATGACCATAACAGATGCTAAATTAAGCATCTGCTTCTGACCGCCTGAAAGTTCAGTTACATTTTTATGAAACCAATTCTGTATACCGAAAAAAGAAGCCATTTCAGCTACGCGCATCCTTATTTCGTCTGTTTTGACACCAAGACTTTCAAGTCCGAAGGCAAGCTCATGCCACACCTTGTCCGTCACAATCTGATTATCGGGATTCTGCATTACAAAACCGATTTTAGATACCTCTTTAATTCTCTCGAGCGCATTAGCATCTTCCCCATTAAAGAAAATTTTACCCGTCTTTTCGCCAAAAGGTGAAATGGAAGGCTTAAGCAATCTTAAAAGTGTGGTTTTTCCGCATCCGGATTTTCCGATAATAGTTATAAATTCACCTTTTCTGACATTAAAGCTTATATCTTTAAGTACAGGCCTTTCCGTGTCCGGATAGCAGAATGTCAAATTTTCGATTTTAAGTAATTCCATTTAATCACCTCCGCAAGTTCAATAATTATGGGTAATATCATAAAAATCAGATAGGACACATAAACGCTTATGGCATACGGCGTAAGACTCGCCATTTTGTATGTAGGAAAATAATCAAAACTTATTTTTCCAAGTATCGCTCCAACAGCTGAATACATTCCTAAAAGGATTTCTAAAAAGAGGCAAAGCGCATCTTTTTTCTTAAAAGTAAATATCGAAAAAGCACTTCTCCCACTAAGTCCGTATCCCCTTGCTTTCATACTGTCTGATGTTTCCACCGCATTTTCAAGCGCCCATGTAACAGTTACAGAAAGCACCGACAATCCGTTCTTTATTTTATCTTTAACTCTGCTCTTTCCTATTCCGTTTCCTATCCCCTTTTGCGCCGCCGAAACCTTCTTAAGTTCCGATATAAAAAGAGGTACAAATCTCAAAGTCATGGAAAAAACAAGGGAAAGTGATGGCGCAATCTTTCCGAAAAGATAAATAAGCTTATCGCTGGTCATAACCTTATTAAAACAGTAAAACCAGGCTATTACCGTAACCAGCATAGCGCCTGATGCAAATCCGTACACTATTGATTCTTCCGTCAACGGATTTCCACCCGGAAAATATGTAATTATCGTAAGCCCCCTGTGATTGAAAAGCGGATTAAATAGTGCGGCAAACATAAATACTATAACAAAGTAAATTACATTCTTTTTGCTTTTGCTGTCACAAATAATCATAAAGCCAACGCTTCCCAAAAGAGAAAAAACAAGGCAGAAGGGATTTAATAAAGCGCATGAAAACCCTATGGCGAAAGCAAAGTAAATAAAATTCACCAACGGATGAAATCTTTCAAATTCGTTCACTTAAATCCCTTCTTTTCTTTCTACTTTATATTTTCTCCAACATCTTTTCCTCTGTCACAGGTGTAAACCCATTCAATTACATCGCCGCTTTTTACTTCATAGAGCGAAGAGCCGTAATCAGGAAAATCTCCGTTAACCTTATACATCCATCCGGAAAGCTCACCGCAGTCAAATTCATAAAGATTTGAGATTCCTTCAATGTAAGCACTTTTATACATAGGCGTATTTGTGAATTCCATATGGATGTTTTTGCCTCTTAATGTTCTTTCAAGAATATCAAAAACACTATCGTTTTCTTTCATATCCACCTTAACGGGGCTTAAAATCACACCGTTTTCCGGCAAGGATTCAAGAATAGATGGCTCGATAAAATCCCTATTCAAAAACACCGTATCGCACCTTACAGATATTATGCACGACGCTTTACCTTCCGGTGTAGTTAAGTCGGTTACCTCTTCACTTTCCATGTCACATACTTCTTTAGTATCTGTAGGCTCTCCCCTTAAACCGGGAGCATTTCCGCCCCATAAGAATGTGACCAAAAGCAGCAAAACAATAAAAATTATCCATACCGCCGTTTTTATTTTTTTCATCTGCCGCCTCCAAGGATTTCACGGAAATCAGAAAAAAGTTTCACCTGTGCCGTAAATGTTGCATTACCTCCATAAGTATAGCTCATTTTTTCATTTTTTGCAACATCCGACATATTATAAAGTGAATTTTTTCCCTCGATAACTCTTTTTACGGCGCAAAGAGCATAAAAAGCCTGCTCTGTTGCCATAAGATTTGCTTCTTTTTTAGTTTTTGTATGGCAAAAGCTTCCGCCGGGCAATATATAGGATAAAAGATTCGAAAGCAAGTTATTTCCGTTTTTTGTGAATCGTGAATCCTTATAACTTATACCGAGTTCTGTAAGTGCAATAAGCATCTGCGCCGAGCTCTCGGAGCTTTCCGTTCCGTCTGTCAGATATCCACCCGTTGATGTCTGCAACAAAGACATCTTCGTAATGGCCTTGTTAATGGCAGCTATCACCTTTGCCTGTCCTCTGTACTTTGACAAAGCTATAAGCGCCATTGCAGTAATGTCCGGATCGGTTCCGCTTCCGGAAAGTGACCATGTTCCGTCAGTTGTCTGCTTTGACAATATATAGTCAACATACCTTTGTCTTGTTGCCCCGCTTGCTGCATTTACGGATGCCGGAATAGTATACTTCCCGCTATCCAGAGCAATAAGTGCCCATATAGCTCCGTTTACCCCTTGCTTTACCGTTTTATCAAAGTCCGAAAGCGGAAGCAAAAGGTTGTATCCCGAAACATCCGATGGATTTTTGCCAATCGCCGTAACAGCGATTATCGCCCTTGAATATTCGGTGTACTTAACCCGGTGCAATACTCCGTTATGCGCTTTAAGATAAGAACAAAGATTATTGTAATAGGTATTATAATATCCGTCAGGCACTTTGACTCCGCTCCGCGCAAGCCCAAAAACAGCCCATTCTCCGCCAACAGATGAACAGACGGGGTTTTTAACCGTATTAAGTATATAACTGGAGCTTTTTGTAATGGCAGAATTTAAATCAGCCGCACCGGAAGATATACTCAGTACAGATATGCTCATTGTAAGAATCAGTAAAAACGCTAATATTTTTTTCATTTTTTCACCTTATTTCAGAATGGTTTCGCAAATTCTCATTAAAATTACGGCAACTTCCGCTCTTGTAGTTCCAAGGTTAGGAGACAGAGTATCTTCGCTCGTTCCCGTAATAATGCCTGCCTTTACTGCAATAGAAAAAGCATCTGCTGCCCACGGACTTATGTTTTCAGAATCGTTATAGGAAGATAAGTCAGCTCTATCTTTTACATCCGCCTTTATATAGTCAAGATATCTTACAATGACAGTTACTGCCTGCTCCCTGGTGATTTTTTCATCTGGCGCAAATTCTGTTTTTGTAATTCCTTTTACAATTCCGTTTTCGCTTGCCCACATAACGGCATCAGCATACCAGGAATCAGCATCCACATCTCTGAAGGGATTTTCCTTTCCTGCAACAGAACCAGAAAGTCTGAAAAGAATAGTTACAATCATAGCTCTTGTCATTTCTGTATCAGGCTCAAAGGATTCTCCCGTGCCTTCCATAAGGGAATTTTCAAAGCAGTATTTTACCGCATCATAGTACCAACTTTCCTTTTTCACATCCTTGAAAGTGCTGTCCGTAAACTCCTTCTTATTTTCTTTCTTTTCTTCAGAAGGCTTTGTTTCTTCATTTTTATCTTCTTTATCGGCGTAATCTTTACTAACCTTTCCTGAAGATGATGAAACAGAGCTTCTCTCTTCAGTATAATCATCTGTATAGTGGAAAATTATCTTATCTCCATTTTTTACATTCTGCTCCGAAACTCCGAGATCGGAATATTTTCCGTTTACCGTATACATCCATCCCGCTAATGCACCGTTGTCAAATTCCGAAAGTCCGTTAATTTCGGAAATATAGTTTCCGTCAGCATTGGTAAAGGTAATATCCGCTTCTGTGAGCGCCATTTCAAAAACATTCAGTACGGTTGAGCCCTTAGCTACCATATATGTGGTTTTTTCTATCCAGATAGGCAGATTTTTTTTATCCTTTTTGAAGGTATGGACTTCATCCTCGTCGTGGAATTCGTCTCCGTAAAGGGTAAAGCTTACGGAAATTTTATTGTCGGAAGCCGTTGTTTCTTTCTTTCTCGTTATATTGAGAGTAACCGTCTTTTCTTCCACTCCGTCAGATACCGTTATTTCAAATGTGTTTTTTCCTGAGGAAAGAGCATATTCGGAAAGCATTTCCTCTCCGTTTATCAAAACGGTAATACCGCTTTTTACAACCGGGAAAATTTTCACACTTTCAACTTTACTTCCCACTTCTGCAGCATAGGTCTTTTTATTCTTTGTGGTTGTTTCCCTTATGTCTCCGCCGACGTTTATTTTAATACTTTCAATAAGCTCGTCGGTTTCCCTTGCTTTTCCCGTAAGACGGAAAAGTGCAAGGAAAGGCTCCTTCTCACCGTTTTGCACAATTATTCTTACAAGAGTAGTCTTTTCTTTCGTTACCGTAAAGCCTTCTCCAACGCCGCCACTTTCTATTCTCTGATTGTTTATGTATACATTATCTTCTTCACTTAAACCTTCAGGCTTAACTGAAATATATTTCATATCTCCAAGGTCAACATCGTAAATATTTTTATCTTCCGAAATATTCACCTTAACCTCACTGATGCCGTCGGTGAACACAATGCTTTCCGGGGCCTCGGTTTTACCAACTTCGTTTTCTTTAGGAGTTGTCCTAATTATGCTGCTTACCTCTGTGGATTTTTCAAAGAAGCTTCCTGCCCAGATGTTGGATGCGGTTGCAACCTTTACATAGTGGAATTCCTTATCACTTACATCCACGGGATTTCCCTCTGTATCAACCGCCCAGAGAAGGTCAAAACCGTTTGCCATTGTGGGATTTTCAACATAGGAATTTACATTCTCCACCATTCCGTCAACTATGCTTCCGTTCTTATAATAGTCTGCATAGCCGAAGGATGCCTTTGATGCAAAGCTTCCGTTGGTGGAATCACCCATAACAGTGCCGTCCTGGCATTTGAAAAGAATTCCCGAGAAGGTATATTCATCATCCTCCGTATAAGGATTTAAGGGGTACTTTTCCTTTGCAGGCCACGCCTTTGCGGCGGATGAAAGCATTTCATTGCCGTAATTATCCGTCCAGTAAGCCTTTCCATCCTCGCCCTTTTTATAGGTTATTTCATAGTCCCATAAAGCCTTATCCTCATAATGCTCGCTTCCCGCAAGGGCATACCAGGTTTCTCCATCCTCGGAAACGTACACCTGCCCGAGCTCCGCCATGGAATCAATATTCATCTCCATACTGTTTCCGAAGATGTAAAAATCCATACCGTACATATTGTTCGGGTTATCTTTTAGTGCTTCTTCGAAATAGTATGTGATATATCCGCCGAAGTTACCGAGAGAGCGCATTGAGCCTGTCAGCGTAAGCTCGGGATATACGTCATAATTTCCCGAATACTGACCGCCGATATATACCGCCTCAACCACTTTATCCGGCACATCCAATGACGACTTTCTCGTGTACTGGAATTTATATGTGTTAACGCACTTGCCTTCGCTGTCTGAAAGGGTAATACTCTTTTGTGTATTTTCAAGGGTTACGGAATATATTCCGTCCTCGTCAGGCTCGATAATGTTTTTTTCGTCTTTTACAATCGCTCCTTCTTCTGCCGTAAAGGTAAGCACGGGAGCTTTTGCACCACTTTCTGTCATTATGCGATAGGTATAAAAGTCAGGAGAAAAAGCAGGATACCAGTCACCTTCTGCCTCAGCCGTAAGCATTTTCGGAGCTTCTGCGGAAACATTCATCAATGTGAGCTTGTAGCTTACCGTATTTCCCTCTGAAAATCCGTCGCCTTCTGCTTCTTTGTCAGCGGTATAGCTATCGTCGTCGGCAATTTCTATATAAAGCTCAATAACACCGTCCTCGCCAAAGGAAAGCTTTTCAGATTTCAGTAAAGAATCAAGCTCTGTCCACTCCTCACCGTCAACGCTGTATCTTATATGAGCATAAGCGGTGGATGCGGCAAAGGATAAGGTAAAGTCGGTTTCGCCGTATACATATGTTCTGTAATAGTAATGCGAGCCGTATATTCCTGTTACCGAAGTGAGGGTTCCTTCTTCGTCACATCGGAGCATCGTTCCTTCTTTATAGCCCTCATACAAGGTATTTGAAAGCGTTCTTCCTTCAGGATTTACAGTAACCGTCTTTAATGCTTTTGTTTTATCTCTCGGACGTGTTACATTAAAGGTATAAACGGTTTTATTTTTTTCGTTTTCCTTTTCATAAAGCGTTACCGTAACAGCGGAAGTACCGAAGGGTATATCGGAAAGAGTTGTTGCCGCTCCGCTATGTATGTAAAGTTCTTTTTCTTCGCCGTATACATCTTCGTACAAAGCTTTCGCCGAGTATTTCACATCGTCATACAAGGTATCCTTAAGAAAAACAAGATTGCTTAAGGAATAACGTGAAACAGTAAGATCGTACTCCGTTACTGTGGGATTAAATGTTTCACCCTTTACCCAGGAACCCGATGCAAGGTAGCTTGTCTGAAATTCGATGCTTTCAAAATAAGGTATTTCCCTGCTTTCAACAACTACCTTTATTCCGCCCTTCGCGCCTTCATTGTCCACTGCCTGGATAATTACGCTTCCGACGCCCACAGCCGTTACCACTCCGTCTTCCGAAACTGTGGCAACATCTTCATTAAGGCTCATCCATGAAGAAATCTCTCTGCCCTCCGCTACATAGGCTGTAAGCTCCGTTGCGGGAGCTTCTTCCTCGTTACCTATCTCAAGATAAACCTTTCCTCTTTCTCCATTCAAAGTTTCAACGGCAACGCCCTCTACTTTAATTATTCCGCTGTCGGAAAGCTCCTCATTAATGTCAATGGCAAATCCCACTTCAATTATACCCGGTCTATACACATTAAATTTTATTTCTCCGCCGTTTCCGGGGTCTGCAGCAAGTTCTGCAACACCATCGGGAATGTTATAATTCCAGATATTATGTCCTTTTTTGCCGGCATTAAGAGATGCTGTCTTTGCCGTCTGTCCATCCTCAGAAAGTGTTACGGTCTGCTCCTTCTGATACTGGCTTAAGATAAAGCCGGTCATAAGAACAGTGACTTCTTTTTTCACAGTCTCGTCAATCGTGGATGTGGCCTCAAAATAAAGATACGATGTGCCCCCGTAAATATCACCCGTAACCTCTACTTCTCCGGTTTCCTCGTCTATTGTAACCGTATTTCCGTAGCTTGTGTTTTTCCATGTAACGGGAGTTTCTTCGCCCTTTTCGTCAAAGGCAAGGAGATTGAATTTATCGCCCTTTTTAGCTATGATAACTCCGTCAATAACATTTTCAGAATCGTGTTCAACTGTTATGGATTCGGGAGGAGCAAGCTCTTCAGCTTCTTCTACTGTTACGATACAAAGCGGTGCGATTATGGGGCAGTCTGCTTCAACCTCCTTCATCGTCCACCAGTCGGTAACCATTGCCTTTACCGTACCCTTTGCAGTCACATAATACGTTCCCGCTTCGGAAAAGGAAAGATTTACATTTCCTTCTTCGTCTGTCACTTTCCCTTCAATCTCTTTAAGTTCGCCATCTTGCCAGGTGCAGAGGGAAAGTCCTTCAAAAGGCTTTGGCAAAAGGTCGTCTCCTTCAGAAGCCATCCCCCAGAACCCCTTTAAGTTAAGAGTAAATTCCTCATTTTCGATAGCAGTAACTTCCTTTTGATCAAAGAAGGTATAGCGGTCACCGTAGTATTTATTGTCCTGACAAATCGATGTTGTAAGGAAATCCCCGTCTTTTACCTCATCAATTCCAACTCCACTGGGAATTCCCGCATCATTTATAAAAAACAGGTTGTTATACGAATCAATTCCCCAGAGCTTTACAACGCTTACTCCATTTCCGCTTCCTGCATCGTAGCCTTCTTCGCTGTTATATTCCTTATGTGCAGCGATTAATGCTTCGTGGAAGGTGAATTTTCCGTCTTCGTCAATGTCCGAAACCGTAAGTTCACGGTTTGCCATTATATTTCCTTCATTGTCCGAAGCAATAACACCCTTATTTACTACTGTCATATAAACCTTAATTTCATCAGTTGTTTCATTTTCTTCAGCTGAAATTATTGCCGAAGGTGCCGTACCTAATATCATAACCAGTGATAAAAGCAGGCATAACGCTTTTTTGATTTTCATTTTTTACTTATCCTTTCTTTTTTTGTTGTGTTTTCTTTAGTAAAGCGTTGCTATTTTTCTTTTGCACCTCCTTTTGTAACAGAAAACAAAAAAGCCGTGGTAATTAAAAATTACCACAGCAGCGTTTCTGTGTCTGCACTTTTTGCCCCAGCAAAGCAAAGCCTTTTCCGAAAAACGGAAAATGCCCGGCAAAATTGCCGCCCCTATGCAATGCACGTACAGAGCAGCATCGGTGCAGGTCTTCTGACTTTGCGCTACGAAATATATAACCCTGCCTTCTCAGTTTCCCAATGACCGGCTTTCGCCGACGGATTATACGGGCGCTTACAGCGACTGGTATCGTTC